>JAGPIQ010000101.1 GCA_018054895.1 Lutibacter sp.
CGATATAATAGTAAGTTTTTAGCTACACTTGCATCTTTTGTAGCCATATAAAATGGAATACAATATGCTTCAGTGTCCCAATAAGTACTTCCTCCATATTTTTCCCCAGTAAACCCTTTTGGACCAATGTTTAAACGTGCATCGGTTCCCATATAAGTTTGATTTAATTGGAAAATATTAAAACGAATTCCTTGTTGCGCTTTAATATCTCCTTCAATTATAATATCGGCAGTTTCCCATATAGCTCCCCAAGATTGCTTTTGATCTTCAAATAATTGATTGAAACCTAAAGATTTTGCTTCAGAAACATTTTTTAAACCAGCATTAACCAATTCACTTTTTTCATAATTTAAAGAACTTACATATGATGCGAATTTATAAATTGTAGCTGTTTCTCCTTGAGATACTTTTAATTTATAAGTATAGGTCAACGATTTTTCTTCAATAGTTGTAACTTGATTTGAAGAAACTTGTTTACCATTTATTGCAAAATCAACTTCCATTGCTGTTGCAACATTAAATTCTGTTTTTAATGTTTTTGCTAAAATGCAACCATTATTTGTGCCTTCAACAATTTTTAAAGTTTCCCAAAAATATTCGTTGTAATTAGAATCTTCGTTTTCAATTCCGGCATCTAAATAAGGAGAAAATGTTATTTCTCCTGAGAAGTTTACTGCTTTTATTGAATATTCTATAGCTCCAACTTCGTTATATTTTACACTAATAAAACGTTTTGCATTGACTTGAATTTGTTCACCTGTTGGAAGCGTTGCATTAAAAGAACGACCTAACCAGCCTTCTTTCATATTTAGCTCTCTTCGGAAGTTTGAAATTTCGCAAACATTTAAATCAAATTTAGTTGCGTTAATTTGAATGTGAATTCCAATCCAATTTGGTGCATTTAAAACTTTAGCAAAATATTCTGGATAGCCGTTTTTCCACCAACCAACACGTGTTTTATCTGGATAATAAATTCCTCCAATATAACTTCCTTGAAAGGTTTTCCCTGAGTAATCTTCTTCAAAATTAGCTCGTTGTCCCATGGACCCATTTCCTATACTAAATAAACTTTCTGAAGCTTCAACATTTTCAACATCAAAACCTTCTTCAATAATGGCCCATTCATTAGGAATAATATAATTCTTGTTCATTTTTCTAATTGATTAGATTTTTTAAAAAATCGTTTGTAAAACCAGTAGTGTCTTTTAATACATACGTTGCTTCCTTTAATAATTCAGCATCACCAATTCCAATACTAACCATATTTGCTGCATTTGCAGCTTCAACTCCTGCAATAGCATCTTCAACCACAATACAATTTTCTGGTTTCATATGTAATTTTTGAGCGCCTATTAAAAATACTTCCGGATCTGGTTTTGCTTTTGAAACATCATTTCCATCCACCAAAGCTGTAAATCTATTTAAAAGCCCCACTTTTTCTAATATTAAGGGAGCATTTTTACTTGCTGAACCCAATGCGTATTTAATCTTTTTGGCATCCAAATAATCCAATAAATCACTAATACCTGGAAGAATTTCATCGGCGGTCATTTTATTAACATATTCCAAATACTCTGTATTTTTTTGAATTAATAAAGGCTGTTTCTCCTCTTCTGTTAATGATACTTTTCCAATTTCTAATAAAATTTCTAGAGAACGAACCCTACTCACTCCTTTTAACAATTCATTATGTTCTTCGGTAAATTCAAAACCCAATGAATTTGCTAAATTTCTCCAAGCTAAAAAGTGATACTTTGCGGTATCAACAATTACTCCATCAAGATCAAATATAAATGCTTTCATTTTTTTCTTAAATTTTAATTTGTTTTTTCTGTACTATTAACATTTTCAATAGTTTCCTCACTTTTATCATCAACAAATCGCACAGCTATTCCTCCTAACATCATAATTATTCCGGCAAATATTAATATGTAAATACCTTCACCACCAAAGTAATTTCTTAAAATTGGACCTCCTAAAACACCACTAAGTATTTGGGGTACAACAACAGTTAAATTAAATAATCCCATATAAACTCCCATTCGTTTGGTTGGTAATGTTCCAGATAAAATTGCGTACGGCAATGCTAAAATTGCTGCCCAAGCAATTCCAATCCCAATCATAGATATTAATAATAAATATTGGTCATGGAAAAAATATGTTGAAATATATCCTATCCCTCCTAATAATAATGATAATGAAAATACAAACTTTCTATTAGTCATTCTAATTAGTTTAGGCATTACAATAGAATATAACGCCGCTACCAAACTATATACAGCAAAACAGATACCGACCCAGTTACCTGCATTATCAAATGCTTCTCTAATAGTTGGGTCTGTTACTGTTTCTGGATTATAATTTAAGGGTACACCAAAATAATGTTGCGAAATTGCTGTTGTAGAATATACCCATAATAAAAACAATGGAAACCATGAAAATAATTGAACTATAGCCAATTGTTTCATTGTTTTTGGCATTTTTAAAATTAACTGAAAGAAATTTTCTTTATTAGTTTCTTCTTTTTCAACACCACCGCTAAAGGCTTCAAATTCTTTTGGAGGATACTCTTTTGTTTTAAAAACTGTAACTAATACACTTAGTAATAGTAACGAACCTCCTATATAGAAAGACCAAATTACGGATGGTGCTACTTTCCCTGCCTCTGCTTCGTTAGCTATACCTGCCCAAGTTAATATAAAAGGTAACGCTGATCCAATAACGGCTCCTGCATTAATTAAGAAACTTTGAATAGAATACCCAACATTACGCTGTTCATCAGGTGTCATATCAGCCACTAAAGCTCTAAATGGCTGAAACGTAATATTAAAAGAAGCATCCATTAAAGCTAACATAGCTACACCAAATGCTAAAGCTGCCCCGCCTTTAATAATTAACGGTGCATTTGGCATAAAAAACATGGCAATCATAGAAATAACTGCTCCGAACAGAATGTATGGAGATCTTCTTCCCAGACGTGTCCATGTTTTATCACTTGCTGCACCAACAACAGGTTGTACTATAAGTCCCATAATAGGAGCTACAAGCCAAAAAAACGAGAGATTATGTGGATCTGCACCCAAACTCGTTAAAATTCGACTTGCATTTGCATTTTGCAACGCAAAACCGAATTGTACTCCCAGAAAACCGAAACTTAAATTCCAGATTTCCCAGAAACTTAGTTTCCGTTTAATCATAACGATAATATTAATAATTATACAATATAAGACCGTGAGCCTTAATACTTTTTGTGTGTGAAGTGTGAAAAATAGTAGTTGTAAAATTGCTTTTACGCAACAAATATATAAATTATATTTTAACTTTTTGAATTTTAATCAACAGTATTAAAGGTAAAAACTCTATAAATGAGTACTATAACCTTTGAGTTAGGGCAAAAAAATTTAAATTAATATTTAGGTAGTAACGCTTTTATTAACTGGCATTAATTTTTTATGGTAGATTTTCTAACTTTTAAATTAGTAGAAATAACTTCTTTTTGAAATTCTTCAGGAGCTGTGTGTTCTATTCTATTTATTAATAACTCTGCGGCATGTTGCCCCATTAAAAATCCATGTTGAACCACAGATGTTAATGGTGGCGAGGTAAATTCTGATATTAAACCACTTGTAAAGCCAATAATAGCAATATCATTAGGTATTTCTAACCCTCTTTCCTTTGCTACTTTTAACGCATTTGCGGCATATATTTCATTAACAGCTAATATTGCATCGGGTGAATTAGACGCATTTATTAATAGTTCAATTTGATCATATAAATTTTTAGAATCATCAATTTTATATATCAAGGACTCATCAATAGTAACACCATTGGCCACCAAGGCTTTTAAATATCCTTCTTTTCTTAAAGCACCCACTGAAACATAATCCTGAGTAGTCAATAATGCTATTTTTTTACAACCTATTTCAATTAAATGTTCAGTTGCTTTAAAAGCGCCTCCAACATCATCAATAATTACTTTATCACATTTTAAGTCTTCAATAATTCTATCAAATAAAACTAAAGGAAAATCATCTTTAATTAAATCCTCAAAATGCTTAAAATTCTGAGTTTCCTGTGTTTCTCTTGCTATGGAAATAATTAACCCATCAACACTTCCATTGGTTAAAACACTAATGTTTGACACCTCTTTATTATAGCTTTCATTAGAAATACACACCATTACATTATAACCTTTTTGGTTTGCATATTTTTCAACGCCATCAATAACTTCTGAAAAAAAGTGATGTACTATCTCTGGAACAATAACACCAATTACAAATGTTTTTTGATTACGTAATTGAAGTGCTAAACTATTAGGTTTATAATTATAAAAATCAGCAAAAGCTTTTATCCGTTCACGAACATCTTCACTTATTTCGTGACTATCTTTTAATGCCTTTGAAACCGTTGAAATTGATACTCCAAATTCTTTTGCTATTTTTTTTAAAGTTATTCTAGGCTTCATTCTATTATTTAAGGCTTATTTTATATCTTACAAATATACTATTATATGCATAGAAATCGAAATTATAAATTTATTTACACAATTTTAATTCTAAATTATCAAGGTTATACACCAAATTGATAATTTTTACCAAAAAAGTTAAAAAAAAGTTAAACAACTCTAACGTTAGAGTTAAAAAGTTATAAACACGAAAACGTTTGCGTAACTTTATAAATAGTGTGAATTATATGTTAAATACTTAACTTCACAGTGTGAAATGTAATAAAATAGTACAATTATTTAAAACAAACCTTAATTATTAATTAATTTAAAATAGATGAAAAATTTTAGAATTTTTTTGTTTAGCGTCTTACTTCTACTTCCTGTTATTATGTTTGGTCAACAAACTATAAAAGGTAAGGTTACAGAAGCTACAGGTGGTTCAGCATTACCTGGCGTTGGCGTTATTATTAAAGGAACAGTAAAAGGTGCAGCTACCGATTTTGACGGTAACTACACTATTGAAAATGTTAAAACTGGAGATGTATTAGTTTTCTCTTACATGGGTTTTAATACAAAGGAAATAATCGTATCAAAAAACACAACAGTTAACGTAGCCTTAACCGAAAGCGCTGAAACGTTAGATGAAATAGTTTTAATTGGGTATGGTTCAGCTAAAAAGAAAGATAAAACAGGAGCTGCTATTAAAATTTCTGCGGATGACTTAAACCAAGGAACGTTAGTAGATCCAATTCAAGCAATTCAAGGTAAAGCAGCTGGTGTTAGTGTTACCAAACAAGGTGGTGACCCAAACTCAGGTTTTAACGTAAGAATTAGAGGTGCTGCTGGTTTTGCTGCTGGTGGAGACCCTTTATATGTTGTTAATGGTGTAAGAGGTGTAGATATTACAACCATCGCTCCAGAAGATATTATTTCTTTTGACATATTAAAAGATGCAGCGTCAACTGCTATTTATGGTGCCGATGGTGCAAACGGTGTTGTTTTTGTAACTACCAAATCTGGTGTTAGCGGAAATACTAAAATTGAATACAACACATATGTAGCAATGGATGATGTTTCTAATACATTAGGACTTCAATCTGCACAAAGTTATAGAGATTATATTAGTGCAAACCAAGACAAATACAGCGATTTTAACGATGCTGGTGGAAATGTAGATTGGCAAGATCAAGTATACAGAACTGGTGTAACTTTAAACAACAACTTTGGAATTTCTGGAGGATCTGAAAATAGTAATTATAGAGCTTCTATAACAAATACAGATTTTGAAGGTGTTATTAATGGATCTAACAAAAATAGAACTACTGGAAGATTAGATTTGAGTCAAAAATCTTTTGACAACAAATTGAATATTACCATGGGAATGTCTGCCTCCATAGAAAAAAACGAATATATTAATTATGGAAGTAATGAACCAACTGATGCATTATTTCAATCTTTTCAAAGACTCCCAACAGACCCTATTTACAATGCAGATGGCAGTTATTTTGAAACTACACGAGTATTTAACTACTATAACCCAGCAGCAAGTTTAAATCAAATTCAAAATGAAAGAGATGCAAAGAAATATACTGGAAATTTAGGATTAGATTATACAATTATTGACGGTTTAAATGCAGCTATTAATTTAAGTTATTTAAGAAACGATAGCGAATCGACTTATTTTGAACCAAAATATAGCAATACCATTGGATCACAAAGTACGCTAATTAGAACTGGTTACGGTAAAAGATCTTATGAAAACTGGGCGCAAGGAATGTTAGAAGCTACCTTAACCTACAAGAAAACTTTTAACGATGTTCACAATTTAACTGCTTTAGCAGGGTATTCTTACAGAAGTCAAAACTGGGATGGCTTTTTAGCTGAAGGTAGAGAACCTATTTCAAACTCATTAGGCGCTGATAAACTTCAAAATTTTGAAGATGTACAATTAGGTGATATAGAATCTAACAGAGGTGAAAGAACCGATGTTGGTGTTTTTGCGCGTGCTATGTATGATTATAACTCGACTTATTATTTAACAGCTATGATCCGTAGAGATGGTTCTTCTGTTTTTGGTAAAAACAATCAATGGGGTTGGTTCCCTTCTGTACAAGTAGCTTGGAATATGGCGAACGAAAGCTTTATTGCTGACAACACTAAACTTATTAACTTATTAAAATTAAGAGCAAGTTGGGGTATTTCTGGTAATAGTAATATTGATAGTTATTTATCTTATTTAAGAGTTGGTCCTTCAGGTACTTCTATTGATCCTGAAACGGGAGACCCTATTGTAAATTTAGATTATTACAACAATGGAAACCCAGACTTAAAATGGGATGAAAACCAAGAAATTAACTTAGGTATTGATTTTGGAGTTTTAGATAACAGAATTTCTGGTTCAATTGAATACTATTCTAAACAAATTTCTGAAATGCTATCGGTTTACAACGTACCTACTGAAACAAATTATGCAAGTACTGTGTATTACAACGGTGGTGAAATGAAAAACACAGGTTATGAAGCTACAATACTTGGTAAAGTAATTAATTCAGAGCTATTTAAATGGAATTCTTCTTTTACATTCTCTAAAAACAATATGGAAGTGGTTTCATTAGATGGTGGAAGATATGATTTAGACTATAGAGATGTTGGTTATATTTCTGCTCCTGGTATTGTTGGTGTTGCTACACAACGTATGTTACCAAAACAAGATTTAGGTACTTTTTATGGATTTGAGTATATAGGAGTTAGTGAAGAAGGTAAATGGTTAATTAACGGTAACGATAATCAAACTTACTATTTAGATGATGTTTCTCAATCTGACACTCATAAAAAAGTAATTGGAAATGCATTGCCTGATTTTGAAATGGGCTGGAGTAATAACTTCAACTATAAAGATTTTGACTTAAGTATGTCCTTTAGAGCTGTTGTAGGAAATGACATTTATAACGCAACTAAACAAGTTTTTGGAAACCCAGATTATATTACGCAAAGAAACGTACTGGATGAAGCTTTCGCTTTAGACGGACATGTTGGTGGAGCCTACCAAGCTTTAAGCTATTATATTGAAGATGGTAGTTTTCTAAAACTAGACAATATAAACGTTGGGTATACTTTCCCTAAAAACGTTCTTAAAAACGTAAGTAAATTAAGAGTATATGCATCTATAAACAATGTATTTACCTTAACAAATTATGACGGAATAGACCCTGAGGTTAACTTTAGTGGTGGAGATAAAGGTAAAGGTGAAATTTATTTTGGTATTGATCAATATAATATTTATCCAAAAACACGCACAATTACTTTTGGTATAAACGTTGAATTATAATATTAAAGAACATGAAATATATATATAAAATTGCAATTGTACTTATAGTTAGTTTTTCGCTATACAATTGTACCGATTTAGAAAGTGATGTTTCAGATTTTATTCCTGGTGATCAATACCCTGAAAATTCTGAACAAGCCATTAGAGTTGCGAATCCTGTATTCACTAAAACTCAAAGTATGCTAGATGGTGGTGGATGGTGGTTCCTTCAAGAAGTTACCAGTGATGAAGCTGTAGCTCCAACAAGAGGTTCCGACTGGGACGATGGTGGAAAATGGCGTGTTTTACACACACATACTTGGGGAAATACTACAGAAGCTATCAACCAATTATGGGGCTTAATTTACGATGCAGTACCAAGAGCTAACAGAGCTATTGAGTTATTAGAAGTAAATGCTGAAAACCCTGAAGTTGCTAAAGTATTGGCTCAAACAATAGTTGCTAGAGCATTCTATTACTATTTAGCTATTGACAATTATGGTGATGTGCCATTCCCAAGAACTTTTACAAATGCCGATGAGTTTCCTTCAAGAAAACCAAGAGCCGAAGTATTTCAAGCAATTGTTACAGATATTTTAGACAATATAGATAATCTTCCTATGCCTACTCCTGGTGCTGCTTCAAGCTCTGTAAATAAAGGTACTGCATATGCATTATTAGCTAAATTATATATAAACGCTGAAGTATATACAGGAATACCAATGTGGACAGAAGCTGCTGATGCTTGTGATGACCTGATGGCTTTAGGCTATGAATTAGAAGGTTCTCCATTAGCGCCTTTTGTTACTGACAATGGAGCGTCTAAAGAAAACATTTATACCATTGCTTTTGATGAAGATAAATTTACAGGATTCAACTTTCATATGAGAACCTTGCATTATTTATCACAACAAACATTTAAAATGAGTGTTGCTCCTTGGAATGGTTTTGCTGTTTTAGAAGGTACCTATAATTTATTCGGAAGTACAGATGGAAGAGCTAAAGGATTATTAGCTGGACAACAATATGCTAAAGATGGATCTGAAATAATTGATGATGTTGCTGGTGCAAATTTAATTTTAACTCCTGCTATTCCTGCTTTATTAATGGATGCTAATACGTACAGTATTAATGAAATTCGTAACTCAGGTGTTCGTGTAGCTAAATGGGAAATAAAAGAAGGTGCTAAAGGAAATTTAAGTAACGACTTTGCACTTTTTAGATTGGCAGATTTTAAATTATTAAAAGCAGAAGCTTTAGTAAGATTAAATGGAAGCGGTTCTGGAGACGCCTTAGTGAATGAAATTAAACTAAGAGCTGGCGCTACAACTACAGGAAATTATTCACTTCAGGATATTTTAGATGAAAGAGGAAGAGAATTATTATGGGAAGGTACTAGAAGACAAGATTTAATTCGATTTGGAAAATTCAATGCTTCTTGGTGGCAAAAAAATACTTCTGCTGCAACCAGAAACATTTTCCCTGTGCCTCAATTTGCTATCAATGCAAATGCTAATTTATTACCTCAAAACTCAGGATACTAATTAAAAACGTATTAAAATGAAAAAATTAAAATTTATACTAATATTGCTACTTTCAATAAGTATTTGGTCTTGTGAGGATGATGATGCTGATATCAACATTATGAGGTCTGAAACTATTGAAGGAATGGCAATTTTGAATACACCTGCAGAGGTTGACTTTGAAATTATTCAAACAGTTGATGCTACTATCGGAAATGAAGATGAGGATGCAACAACTTTCAATTGGTCAAAAGTAACAGGAAACTACAACGGTGTTATTCTTTACTTCCTTGAAATTGATATGAAAGGAAATGACTTTAAAAACGCCGTTTATTTACCATTAGGAAATGGTGGAACTACAGAGTTAGCGCAAAAAGTAACTAACAACGATTTAAACTTAGCCGTAAACAGCATCAATACGCAACTTGTAAATTCAGGTTCGGCATTAGCTGTTGATTTTACTAAAGCTACAGAATTTGAAGTAAGAGTGGTTGCTACATCTGATGTATCAAAAAACTCAAGTTTTTCAGACCCCGTTACAATTACAGTAAACGCTTATGAAAAAATAGTTATTATTGA
>JAGPIQ010000014.1:0-11150 GCA_018054895.1 Lutibacter sp.
TATCTAATTCAAGCATTGAAGTTTTAGACAAAATCACTTCAATTACTGGAATTAAACCAGAATACCATAATATTGATTTAAAAGAAAAACTAGCTGTAAAAAAGTTTTTTGAACATACTAAAGTTGATGGTATGATTCATTTTGCAGCTTCAAAAGCTGTAGGAGAAAGTGTTCAAATGCCGTTAGAATATTATGAAAATAACATTGGTAGTTTGGTTTATATTCTACAAGAATTAAAAGCAAACAACTTAAATAATTTTATTTTCAGTTCTTCATGTACGGTGTACGGTCAAGCAGATGAATTACCTATTACTGAAAATGCACCTATTAAACCTGCAGAATCTCCTTACGGAAACACTAAGCAAATAGGTGAAGAAATTATAAAAGATGCCACAAAAATATCCGATTTAAAAGCAATTGCATTGCGTTATTTCAACCCAATTGGCGCACATGCATCCGCTAAAATTGGTGAATTACCAATTGGAGTTCCTCAAAATTTAATTCCTTTTGTGGTGCAAACTGCTGCTGGTATTAGAAAAGAATTATCTGTTTTCGGAAGTGATTATGATACTGTTGATGGTACTGCCGTTCGTGATTATATTCACGTAGTAGATTTGGCGAAAGCTCATATTATTGCTTTAAAACGTTTAATTAAAAACAATAATAAAGCTCAATTTGAAATTTTTAATTTAGGAACGGGAAAAGGAAATTCAGTGTTAGAAGTTATCAATTCTTTTGAAAAAGTAACAGGTAAAAAAGTGAATTACAAATTAGTTGATAGACGTGCTGGTGATATAACTGCCGCTTATGCAGATACTAATTATGCAAACAATGAATTAGGGTGGAAATCTGAATTAACATTAGATGATGCTTTACTTTCAGCTTGGAAATGGCAAGAAACATTAAAATAATAGCTACAATTTTATTGTATAAAAAAAATCCCTTTGAAGTAAATTTCAAAGGGATTTTTAGTTTATAAATATGTAATTATTCGATAACTGCAGAATTTGCTACTGCATCACGATTAATTTTCTTTACCAATCCTTGTAACACTTTCCCTGGGCCAACTTCTACAAATTCAGAAGCACCATCAGCAATCATTTGTTGCACAGATTGTGTCCATTTTACTGGTGCTGTTAATTGCGCAATTAAATTCAACTTAATTTCAGAAGGTTCTGTAACTGCTTTTGCAACAACATTTTGATAAATAGGACAACTTGGTGTACTAAAAGTAGTGCTTTCAATTGCAGCAGCTAATTCTTCACGAGCTGGTTCCATTAAAGGCGAGTGAAATGCTCCACCAACAGGTAATTTTATAGCGCGTTTTGCACCTTTTTCAAGTAATGCCGCACAGGCTTTATCAATGGCTTCCATTTCACCAGAAATTACTAATTGACCTGGGCAATTGTAATTTGCTGCAACTACTACCCCATCAATTTGTGCACACACTTCTTCAACAATAGCATCGTCTAAATTTAAAACAGCAGCCATTGTAGATTGTTGTTTTTCACATGCTTTTTGCATTGCCAACGCTCTTTTTGAAACTATTTTTAAACCGTCTTCAAAAGTTAAGACTCCATTTGCAACCAATGCTGATAATTCACCTAATGAATGACCTGCAACCATTTCTGGCTGAAAACTATCACCCAAAACTTTAGCTAAAATTACAGAATGTAAAAAAATGGCAGGTTGAGTTACTTTCGTTTGTTGCAACTCTTCTGCAGTTCCTTTAAACATAACATCTGTAATAGAAAATCCTAAAATTTCATTTGCTTGTTCAAATAACGCTTTGGCTACTGGATAATTTTCGTACAAATCTAAACCCATACCTGAAAATTGTGCTCCTTGACCGGGAAAAATATATGCTTTCATATGTTAAAATTTCATTATTAATTAGAAAATGCAAAAATACGAAATATTTACTATATTCGTACGACTACGCTATTCAATGAATAGCTAACAAAAATATAAAAGTAGTTCGTAAAGGTTTTAACCTTAATGTAAAGATAATAGTTGATCTATTTATTTTAATGGTCGTTTTTTTATCATTCCTCCTTTAGTATCTTTTATGCTATTCATAATTATAAATGCATCTTTATCTATTTTATCAATTTCGTTTTTAATTTTAGAAACCTCAAGTCGTGTAACAATTGTATAAATAATATCAAAATTAGTGAGGGCTTCACCATGTTTTCCGAAACCTCCTTTCCCTGCATATACTGTAACTCCCCGCCCTAAACTTTCAGTTATCATTACTCTTATTTTTTCACTTTTCTTAGAAATTATTGTAATACCTGTATATTCTTCAACACCTTCAATAATAAAATCAACAGTTTTTGCGGCTGACATATATGTTAACATTGCATATAAGGCAACTTCTATAGATAAAATATAAGCACCAAAGGAAAATATGATAACATTACCAATTAAAATTACATCACCAATTGTCATTCCTGTTTTTTTACTCAAATATATTGCCAATACCTCGGTACCATCAATAACAGCACCTCCTCTAATTGCCATTCCTATTCCACCACCTAAGAAAAAACCACCAAAAACTGCTATTAATAATTTATCTGAAGTAATTACTGGGTACGGAATAAAATGTACCGTTAATGCCAAGGCTATAATTGCTAGAACACTTTTTAAAGCAAATTGTTTTCCTATGTTAGAATAACCTAAAACAATAAACGGTAAATTTATAAGTACAATAAGTATGGAAAGTGAATATCCTGTTACTTTTGAGAATAATAATGATATTCCCATAGCGCCACCATCAATAAAAGAATTTGGCAATAAAAATCCTTTTAACCCAAAACCAGCAGAAACTACACCTAGTAAAATAAAAAACACTTCACTTATAGTATGTGAAACGTCAACTTCTATGCTTTTAACTTGTTCGGAAAATTTTTTGTTACTTTTAACTGTACTTTTTTTAAATCTACGTTTTACAGTTTTAATAATTATATTACGAATAAATGCAATCATATATTACTCTACTATTTTATAAAATTTACTTAATTGTTATTATCACTTTATACCCTTCACTATTTCTCACATTAAAAACAGTATTGTCTTTAAATAATAAATATTGCCCTTTTACACCAACCAATTCACCTGAAAATAGGGGTGTTTTTTCCAAATTTAACGAACCTATTTTTTTTGGATATTCCAATACGGGATAATTAATTTCTAAGACTTTGGAATTCGTTTCCAAGTAATAAGGCATTGCTTCTTCCGGAATGTATTGTTTTAAGTTGTTGCGAGCTTCAATTAAATCCGCATCCAACACTTCATTTTTCAACATTTTTTGCCAACTTGTTTTATCGGAAACATGCCCTTTTAATGCAACTTCGGTTATTCCCGCTAAATACCGATTCGGAACTTCTACAATTTCAATAGCTTTTACAGCGCCTTGATCTATCCAACGTGTTGGCACCTGACTTTTACGTGTCACTCCAACTTTCACCTCGCTAGACAGCGCCAAATACACAACATGTGGCTGCAACTGCACCTTTTTTTCATACTCCAAATCACGATCTTCAATATCTAAATGCGCCGTACTTAATTCTGGCTTCATAATCCAATCTCCAACTTGAGCACTTGCATAAAAACAATCGTAACAAAAACCTTGACGGTATATTTTTTTATTTAAACCACAACATAAACATTCATATCCTTCAAAACTAATTTCAATGTTTTTATGAAGTAACTGATTCATATTTAAATAATTCCCATCAACTTCCAAATAATAGTTTATTACTTCACCATACTCCGAAATCATTTTTTTTAAAACAGTTTGATATTGCATAAAGTTTTGCTTAAATTTAACTCGCTAAAGATACTTAATAAATATGCCATTCATAATTGTAAATTCAATAATTTCATGGTTCTTAAAAAAAAGAAAACATCAAATGGAATTATTCTTAAAATATCCAAATGATGTTCAAAATGAATTATTGTTCAAACTACTTTTCAAAGCTAAAAACACAGAAATTGGTCTAAATCACAAATTTGACACCATTAATTCCTATGCGGATTTTGTTAAAAACGTTCCTATTCAGCAATACGAAAGTATTCAACCTTTAATTGAAAGAACTCGAAAAGGAGAACAAAATGTTTTTTGGCCAACGCCAATCAACTGGTTTGCAAAGTCTAGCGGAACCACCAATGCAAAAAGCAAATATATACCTGTTAGTGATGAAGCCATAGAAGACTGCCATTTTAAAGGTGGAAAAGATATGTTGTGTTTATACATTAACAACAACCCTGAGGCACAATTATTTGTTGGAAAAAGTTTGCGGCTAGGCGGAAGTTCTTCTGTTTATGAAGATAACAATGCGCATTTTGGCGATTTATCTGCCATTATTATTGAAAATTTACCTTTTTGGGCAGATTTTAGTAGCGCTCCAAAACAAGAAACAGCACTAATGAGTGAATGGGAAACCAAAATGGACGCTATTGTTGCAGAAACAATTGATGAAGATATTACTAGTTTAGTAGGTGTTCCATCATGGATGCTTGTTTTACTAAATCGTGTGTTGGAAAAAACAGGAAAATCAAACATTTTAGAAGTATGGCCTAATTTGGAAGTGTATTTTCATGGTGGCGTAAATTTCAATCCGTATCGCGAACAGTTCAAAAAAATAATTCCTAAAAAAAGTTTTAAATATTTTGAAACCTACAATGCTTCAGAAGGTTTTTTTGCACTTCAAGATGAAAATGATTCCTTAGATATGTTATTAATGCTGGACTATGGGATTTTTTATGAATTTATTCCTATGAATCATTTTGAGGATGAAAACTCAAAAACTATTCCACTTTCAAAAGTACAATTGAACGTAAATTACGCACTCGTAATTACTACAAATGCAGGTTTATGGCGTTATTTAATTGGAGACACCATAAAATTTACCTCTTTAGAACCTCACCGAATTCGAATTACGGGTCGAACCAAACATTTTATTAATGTTTTTGGCGAAGAACTTATAATTGATAATGTTGAAACGGCCTTAACCAAAGCTTGTTTAAAAACAAATTGTGAAGTTTCTGAATTTACCGTTGCACCTATTTTTATGAATGGAAATAAAAGTGGTGGACATGAATGGATAATTGAATTTAAAAAACATCCAGAAAACATTGACTATTTTACTGAAATTTTAGACAATGCTATCAAAGCAATTAATTCAGATTATGAGGCTAAACGTTATAATAATTTAACTTTAGCATTACCAAAAATAAATGTTGCTCGTGAAGGTGTTTTTTATGATTGGTTAAAACAAAAAGGAAAATTGGGTGGGCAGCATAAAGTACCAAGACTATCTAATTCTAGAAATTATTTGGAAGAACTTTTAAACATGAATTGATTTATAGTCGTGTTATATTTTACGATCAATAACATAATTAACCATCGTTAGCAATGACTCTTTATATGGTGATTCTGGATAGGTTTCCAAAATAGCTAAGGCTTTTTGGTGATAAGATTTCATCTTTTCAACTGTGTATTCCATTCCGCCGTTATCTTTTACAAAAGCGATCACTTCCTTCACGCGTTTTTTATCTTTATTGTATTTTTTAACGGAATTGATTAACCATTTTTTCTCATCTTTTGAACAATTATTTAGGGTGTAAATTAAGGGCAATGTCATTTTTTGTTCCTTAATATCGATCCCTGTTGGCTTTCCAATTTTATCTTCTGTATAATCAAATAAGTCATCTTTAATTTGAAAAGCAATACCTATAAGTTCACCAAAAAATCGCATTTTTTCAACTTCTTCTTTTGAAGCTCCTACTGAGGCAGCACCAATTCCACAACAAGCAGCAATTAATGTGGCTGTTTTTTGACGAATAATTTCGAAATATACGTCTTCCGTAATATCCAATCTTCGTGCTTTTTCAATTTGAAGTAATTCACCTTCGCTCATTTCACGAACGGCTACCGAAATTAATTTCAAAATATCAAAATCCTCATTATCAATAGATAACAATAAACCTTTCGACAATAAAAAATCTCCAACTAATACGGCAATTTTATTTTTCCATAGGGCATTAATTGAAAAGAAACCACGTCTTCTATTGCTTTCATCCACAACATCATCGTGCACTAAAGTAGCTGTATGGATTAATTCAATAATAGAAGCTCCTCGATACGTTTTTTCTTCAAAATTTCCATTTGAAACCATTTTCGCCACCAAAAAAACAAACATCGGTCGCATTTGTTTTCCTTTTCTTCGAACAATATAATGGGTAATTCTGTTCAACAATGGAACATTAGATGCCATAGACTCTCTGAATTTGCTTTCAAAGAGCTCCATTTCATTAAGAATAGGTTGTTTAATAAATTCTACTGGTTTCATAAGCACACAAAAATAGTGGTTTATTCGTGAATAATAAATTTATTTACAACACACTTCAATAAATAGCAAAAAAAAAGGAGAAGTTAACACTTCCCCTTTTTAAAATTATTTTACTTTATGCTGCACATTGATTGATTCAACGTGAATTGCTTTAAAGATTTCTTCAATAAATTCACGACTTAAACCTTTTTCTAAACCAGCTTGAATCATAGAATCTAAAATCTCTCCCCATCTTCCGCTTTGTAAAATAGCTACGTTTTCTTTGTTCTTAATTCTACCAATAGCTTCAGCAATCGTCATTCTATCTGCTAAAATATCAATAATTGAGTTATCAATTAAATCTAATTCTTTACGATGCATGTTTAATTTACGTTGGTACTCTTCACCTGCACTACTTAATTGACGGATTTTTAAATCTATGGTCATTTGGTGTAACGCTGCTGGTGTAATTTGTTGTGCTGCATCACTCCAAGCTTTGTCTGGATCAATATGAGTTTCAACCATTAAACCATCATAATTTAAGTCTAATGCTGTTTGAGAAACGTCTAATAAAGTATCTCTTCTACCACAAATATGAGAAGGGTCTAAAATTAAAGGTAAATCTGGGAATTCTTTTTTCAACTCAATTGCCAAATGCCATTTCGGTTTATTTCTGTAATGTAACGAATTGTATGTTGAAAATCCTCTATGAATTACTCCTAACTGGTCAATTCCTGCAGTTTGAAAACGCTCCACACCACCTAACCATAAAGCTAAATCTGGGTTTACAGGGTTTTTAACCAATACTGGTTTTTTTACACCTTTAATTGCATCCGCAATTTCTTGAACAGCAAATGGGTTTACAGTTGTTCTTGCTCCAATCCATAAAATATCCACATCATATTTTAAAGCTAACTCAGCGTGATGTGCATTCCCAATTTCTGTAGCAACTAACATTCCTGTTTCTTCTTTTACTCTTTGTAACCAAGGTAGTCCTATTTCTCCAACGCCTTCAAAACCTCCTGGTCTTGTTCTTGGCTTCCAAATTCCAGCTCTAAAAACATTTGCATCTGTATCTTTTAACAAATGAGCCGTTTTTAACACCTGATCTTCAGTTTCAGCACTACATGGTCCTGCGATTACTAGTGGATGAGCCAATCCCATATCATCTAACCACTTTCTATTCTCTTTAGTAATTTCCATTTTAAAAAATTCTTTTTAGTTGATTATTTAATTCCGTTTAATATTGTTTTTATATAATTGGTGCTTTCCATAACTTCTGTTAATCCACCATTATTTTCTGTTTCTAATAATTCTTTAAACTCGTTTAAGTTTTTAATATACTCGGTTAAAGAACGCAATACATTTTCTTTATTTTCAAGAAAAATAGGTGTCCATGTTGATGCTGAACTTTTTGCTAAACGCACTGTTGAAGCAAAACCTGTACTTGCCATATCAAATATAGCTTGTTCATTTTTTTCAATTTCCAATACAGTTTTCCCCAACATAAATGAGCTAACGTGTGACAAGTGAGAAACATACGCAATATGTCGATCATGCTCCACAGGGTTCATCATTTTAATTCTCATATTTAATTTTTTGAACAAGCTCAACGCTTTATCCAATATTTGCCAGTCTGTTTTATCCGATTCGCAAATAATATTTACTTTATTATCGAATAAATTTAAAATAGCAGCTTCAGGCCCTGAAAACTCGGTTCCAGCTAATGGATGCGCTGCTACATAATTTTTACGTTTTGGATGCTTTTCAATAGCTACACAAATATTATTTTTTACTGAACCCACATCAAAAACTAAGGTTTTATCTGAAATAACATCCAATACTTCAAGCGCTACTGTTGGAATTAAATCTACAGGTACAGCTATAATAACCACTGAAGCATCTTTAATTTCAGAAAACTCAATTCCATCATCAATAATCCCAAGTTCTTTTGCTTTTTTCAAATGATTAGGATTATGGTCAATACCATAAACTTCACACGAAATTCGTTGCTTTAAATCTAACGCAAGTGAACCTCCTATTAATCCTAATCCTATGACTACAACTTTTTCCATTATTTATACAGTAACCTTTACTAACCTATTCAATACTTCATTTAAAACGACTTCATCCACACATAATGATGCTCTTATGTACCCTTCTCCATTGGAACCAAAAATAGTTCCTGGTGTAATAAACACATCTTTTTCATATAATAAAGCATCTGTTACTTCTTCGGATTTCTGACCTTCTGGTAATTTTGCCCACACAAATAAACCGCCAACAGTTGTGTCATAGGTACAATTTAATGCGTCAAAAATTTTCCAAACTAATTTTCTTCTTTCTGTATAAATTACATCTTGCTGATGAAACCAGCCGTTCGATAATTTAAAAGCTTCTACGGCTCCTTTTTGAATTCCTAAAAACATTCCAGAATCCATATTGCTTTTCACTTCTAAAATAGATTTCAAGATAGCAGCATCACCAACCACCATTCCTACTCGCCATCCAGCCATATTGAAGGTTTTACTCAATGAATTTAATTCAATAGCAACTTCTTTAGCTCCTTCAGTTTCTAAAATACTTATAGGGTTTTCATTTAAAATAAAACTATAAGGATTGTCATTTACAATTAACAGTTCATGCTTTTTGGCAAAAGCTATTAATTGCTTAAAATCGTCTTTTGAAGCAACAGCACCTGTAGGCATATGCGGATAATTCACCCACATAATTTTCACTTTTGAAAGGTCGTTTTTTTCAATTTCTTCAAAGTTAGGTAACCAATTATTTTCCGCATTCAAGTTGTAAAATAAAGGGTCTGCCTGCACTAAACTTGTAACAGAAGCATATGTTGGATACCCAGGGTTTGGAATTAAAACGCCATCACCTTTATTCAAAAAAGCTAATGAAATATGCATAATTCCTTCTTTTGAACCCATTAAAGGTAAAATTTCAGAAGTAGGATTTAAAACTACATTGTATTTATCCTTATAAAAATTAGCCATTCCTTCACGAAGTTCAGGAATTCCTTGATAACTTTGGTATTGGTGTGCGTTTGGTAATTGAACCGCACTTCTAATTGCCTCTACAACACTGGTTGGTGGTTGCAAATCTGGACTTCCAATGGCAATATTTATGACTGGTTTTCCAGCATTTTTTAAAGCTGCTACTTCTCTCAATTTTAGTGAGAAATAGTATTCTTTAACATCATTTAGTCTGTCAGCTTTCTGTATCATTATCTTTTACTTTTACTATATTCACCTAACATTTTTAAGTGACTAACTTTTGGTTTAATTTCTTCAATAGCCGCTAAGTATTCCTTATAATCCGAATACACAAAATCTGCAAAAAACGCATATTTCCAAGGAATATTTATAACTGGCAAGGACTGAATTTTCGATAAATTTAATTTATGTTTTGCCAAAACTCCTAAAACATCAGACAAACTTCCCGTTTCATGGCTCGCTATAAATTTAATAGAAGCCTTGTTTGATGCTTCATTTTTTATAGTATCCGTACCCGTCATAATAAAAAAGCGCGTTGCATTTTCATTAATCGTTTGAATTTCAGCAGCAATAACATCTAATTCATAAAGTTCAGCTGCCAAATAACTAGCAATAGCTCCTACTCCACTTAAATTTTGATCTTGAATACGTTTTGCTACCGCCGCCGTATCCTTATCTTCAATTAATTTAATGTGAGGATGTTTTTTGAAAAAATTATGACATTGCAACAATGCCATTGGGTGTGAATACACCTCTTTAATATCTTCAATTTTCTGTCCCTTCAACCCCATTAAATTGTGGTGAATTGGTAAATAATGCTCCCCTGAAATGGATAAATTATTATCATCAATTAATGCGTAATTCGGTAAAATTGCACCAGCTATAGAATTTTCGATAGCCATTACCAATGCATCTACTTTTTTATCTAACAATAATTGTGGCATTTCTCCAAATGTCATACACTCAACTAAATCAATAGCTGAACCAAAATATTCTTCGGCAACTATATGATGAAACGACCCCTTAATTCCTTGTATTGCTACTTTCATTTTTTATAATTAATCAAAAAAAAAGGTCTCGAAATTTTTCGAGACCCTATTTATATATATTTTTTTTTAAATACCACGTATAAAGTCTCACCTCTTATTGCTAAAATAAAAGTAAAAACAGAAACCAAAAGTATTATTATTCATCATTTTCTTAAAATTATCGTTGACAAATTTAGCCATAAATATTTAATTTTAGCATTTTTTTTACATAAAAACAACAATGTTGAGTAATTGATAAAATTTTATATAAAAATTATGACTTTCTCAATAAACAGAAATAAATATGAGCATACATTCAATATTTTATATAAAATTTAAACTTCAAATTAAAGAATTTAATATAATATTTAAATAATATGATCTTAAAACTTGTTTTTTTGAACGCTTTACAAAATCTATTATGTGTCTAACAACTGATATTTTGAATTATTAGACTTAAATTCTGGAACTATATTTTTCATTTTTAACACTAACTCATCATTAGTTAAATCATCAGCAACAGCAAGACTACAGAAATCTTCAATTTGTATTTTAATTAAATCCCTATCTAATTTCCGTATTTTAGCAATCATTATTTTTTCATGATATGTAGCAAGCGTATTTTCTCCATTTGCTAGTAACTCCTCATAAATTTTTTCACCGGGCCTTAATCCTGTAATTTTTATATTCATTTCACTAGGAAATTTAAGACCTGAAAGACGTATCATATTTAACGCTAAATCATAGATTTTAATAGATTTCCCCATATCAAACACAAAAAT
>JAGPIQ010000014.1:11250-32321 GCA_018054895.1 Lutibacter sp.
GGGTTATTAATTAAAATTGGCTCACGCCCTAATAAGTCTTCTATTTGCACAGCTTTAATTTGTGTGCTATTTAAATTCCCATCAATCCATGATTTTAAAGGTGGAACAATTTTAACTTTCACAGGCAGTTTAGACAAGCTATCTACCAATTCTAACAATCTGGCAGGCCTAAGAGTCTGAATAGAAATAATAATTTCGGAAACTCTTTTATCAACTATAAAGTCTTCCGTTAAAAATCGAGGGTCAAAAACTTTTAAACCATTAATTTTTTTCTTGTACTTATTTTTATCGTCATCTACAAAACCAATAACTCTAGAACGATTCTTTTTATCATTTCTTAATAAGGAGTTTACAATCATTCCTGCTTCACCAGCTCCATAAATTAAAACATTCTTATTTGGCCTTAACCCTATAGTAACATAATTATAAGTCTCTTTGAAGAAAAATCGACTGGCAATTAACAGTATAACATTTAACAAAAAATGAATTACAATAATTGTTTTTGGAATTGTAAATTTTTCATTAAAGTCAAAATACTCATTAAAAAAGACTAAAAGCGCTAAAAAAACTAAAATAAGACTACTCGCTTTCAGTACATTTATAGAGTCTCTCAAGCCAGTATGACGAACAATACCTTTATAAGAACCTATGAGAAGAAATGCAATAATTGAAGAAACAAAAATTACGGGCAGTTGATATAAAAAAGCATTAACATCAAAAGAAAGGCTAAAATTAAAACGTATTAAATAGGCAAGAACAAAGGAATTTAAAACTATATATATGTCTATTACTAAAACAATCCATCTAGGAATATTTCGTTTAATAAGCTTTTTCAATAAGGAATTTATCATTCTGATAATATTTTAAAGCACCCTGCTACTTTATTTAAATTATTTTCCGAAGCTATCTTTAACATATCATAAATTAAAACCTCATTACTTGTGAGCAGAGAAGATAGCCTTATTTTTTCATTTTTCATTTTTTAGCAATTTATTTTAACACAAAAGTAAGAATTTTTATTTTATTTAGGTTGAAACATTTAAATCAACTAAACAAAATCGCACTTTCAAAACAGTCTTTTTATTATAACTATTTGTATTTTTGATGTAAAATATAAATACATTATTTTTAATGAAAAAATTAAAGTCTTATTTATTCATAACATTTATCTCAATTCTGTTTATTGGCTGCCGAGTACAATTAGCAACTGTAGAGATTTTAACATTTAAACAAAAGTTAGAGCAACTGTTCCCTGATGCTGAAATTACAAAAATGGATCCTGTTGATTTTTATAGCAGTGCCTATCAAATAGTTTTAAACCAGCCTTTAGATCATAAAAATCCAGCAGCAGGTTCATTTCAACAATATTTTTATTTATCGCATTTTGATGAAACAAAACCTGTAGTTTTAGTTACCGAAGGTTACAGCGCAACGCCAAAAACATATGAATTAAGTCATATTTTAAGAAGTAACCAGGTGCAAGTGGAATACCGTTTTTATGGAAAATCGCGACCAGATTCTATTCAATGGAAGTACTTAACAAATGACCAAGCCATTGAAGATTACCATAAAATTGTTTCGAAATTAAAACGAATTTATACCGGAAAATGGATTTCAACAGGAATTAGCAAGGGCGGAGAAACAGTGCTAATTTACAAAACTAAATATCCGTGGGATGTAGAAGTTGCGGTTCCTTATGTTGCTCCACTAATTAATACGCAAGAAGATATTCGTACACAAAACCATATTAATACCATCGGTTCCGATGCATGTAGAACTAAAATTGAAAAATTTCAACGCTTGGTATTAGAAAATAAAAATGAAGTTTTAGAGGCATTTAAAAGGTTTGCAACAATTCATAAAATGAAGTACACAGAAGTCCCTTTTGAAGAAGCGTTGGAATATGCAGTGTTAGAATTTCCTTTTTCATTTTGGCAATGGGGCGGAAATTGTGATGAAATTCCAACCATAAATGACGCCTCGTTACTATTTAATTATTTGGATAAAACTATAGGAATGGGTTTTTATAATGATCAGACTTATTTTGATTTATTGCCATCTTACTATCAACACATGTCGGAATTAGGCTATTATGGATTTGATACTACTCCGGTTAAAGATTTGTTGGAAATAGTTAAAAAACCAACGAATTTGCGATTTGCACCTAAAAATATTCCTATAAAATTTAATGCAAAATACATTAAAGATGTACGAGATTTTATTGAAAATAAAGGTAAAAACATTTTATATATTTATGGTGAATATGATACTTGGGGTGCGTGTGCTCCTAACCCAAAACCACATGTTGATGCGCTAAAAATGGTATTAAAAAAAGGTTCACATACCACACGAATCAAAGATTTTTCGAAAGAAGACAAGCAACGTATTTATGATAAATTACAAAATTGGTTAGGCTATAGTGTTACCATTTATCCTTTGGAAGAATAATTACTTATCCTGTTTGTTTTTGCATTAGGGATAGTAGTGGAAAGCCCACAGCGATAGCGAGGACTTGAAACGGATAGCCCGACCGGAGGGAATGCCCGAAAGCCTAAATTGAATTAGGGTTTTGTATAACTGATAAATAGCCCTACTTTTGCACCTCAAAATAAAAGACAATGAGTTTATCAAAAGAATTGGAAACCAGAAGCAATGGCGCTTGTGAATTATGTGGTTCCACAGAAAACGTGAATGGATTTGCTGTTGAGGCAACCAATGAAGAAATTGCTGCTTGTACTACTTGTGTTAGTCAAATTGAAGATGCAGATTTAGTAGAACCAAACCATTGGAGATGCTTAAATGATAGTATGTGGAGTACCGTTCCTGCGGTTCAAGCAATGGCTTGGAGAATGTTAACACGCTTACGTGCAGAAGGTTGGCCGCAAGATTTATTGGATATGTTATACTTAGATGAAGAAACGTTGGAGTTAGCAAAAGCTACTGGCGAAGGTGAGGAAGTAGGTGATAAAATTATTCATAGAGATAGCAATGGTGTTATTTTAGAAGCTGGAGATAGTGTTGTTTTGATAAAAGATTTACCCGTTAAAGGATCAAGCATGGTGGCAAAACGTGGTACGGCAGTTAGAAGAATTTCTTTAGATCATGAAAATGCTGAATATATTGAAGGAAAAGTAGATGGTATACAAATTGTTATTATTACAAAATTTGTAAAAAAACTATAATTTTTAAGGGTATTGAAAATTTAAAATCGGCTACATTTATTATGTTAGCCGATTTTTTTATACCTGATGGTGTCGAAAACAATTTACAACATGGTCATTTACCATTCCTGTGGCTTGCATATGGGCGTACAAAACTGTGGAGCCCACAAATTTAAAACCACGCTTTTTTAAATCTTTTGAAATTTCATCAGACAAGGGAGTTGTTGCTGCCACGTCTGACAAACTTTTACAACTATTTTTTATCGGTTTTCCGTTGGTAAATTTCCATATATAATTAGAAAAGGATCCAAATTCATCTTGTATTTTCATAAATTCTTTGGCGTTTGAAATTGTTGCCTTTATTTTCAATCGATTTCTAATAATTCCAGCATCTAATAACAATTTTTCCTTTTTAGCTTCAGTATAGTTTGCTATTTTTTTATAATCGAAATTATCAAAAGCTTTTCTGAAGTTTTCGCGTTTTCGTAAAATAGTAATCCAACTTAAACCCGCTTGAAAAGTTTCTAATATTAAAAATTCAAATAATGTAGCATCATCATACACAGGAACTCCCCATTCCGTATCGTGATATTCCATATATAAAGGATCATTCCCACACCAAGCACATCTTGTTTTTTCCATATTTAACCGTTTTAAAAAAAGGGAATTTACAATATATTACCGCTAAAGTGAAAATATTTTTGTATTTTTAAGTAGATTAAAAATATATTATTATGAAAAAATTCATCGGTATTTTAGTAATAAGCCTCTTAATTTATAGCTGTGGGACTCAGCAAAAAAAAGGTTTAACATTCAACAAAAACTTACCAGAAGGTGCTGTTAGAATTGTAAATGATAGTTTGGAATACGAAATTATTATTATAGACGCTGGTTTTGAAACCTACTTGAATTCCATTTCGCAACCTGCCAATTTTTATTCTCAACAGTTTTATGAAGGTAAGAACAAATTTTACGTTACAGAATGGAATATACGTGCCAAAAACCCCATGAGATATGATAATTCCATTTATGAAAATGAAATTAATTATGATTCTAACACAGATTATGGACTTGACGTAAACTACAAATTATACAATTACTTTAAATTTGTAGAACATAAATACAAACAGGTATTTTTTAATTAATCGTTCAGTGGGTTTTTAGGTAAACTCAAACGTAAAACAGCATAACCTAATACACCTGCAACTAACGAACCTATTAAAATCCCCATTTTTGAAGCTGCAATTAGAGCAACATCTGTATACGCTAAATTTGCAATAAATAACGACATTGTAAACCCTAAACCACCCAATAAACTGGCCCCTAATAACTGGGTGAAATTAACCCCTTCAGGTAGATCTGCTAAACTTAATTTTGTGCCGATATATGAAAGTAACATAATTCCAATAGTATTTCCAAGAACTAATGCCAAGGCAATGTTTATAGTTATATGCGAGGTATCCTCGAGCCCTTCAAAACTAATTAAAACTCCTGCGTTTGCTAATGCAAAAATAGGCATAATTACATAAGAAACCCAGCCATGTAAGGAATGCTCCAAATGTTGCAATGGAGAATGCACATTTTCAGTAATTGTTTCTACCGAGTCAATTACATTTAACTGCTCCTGTGTTAACAGGGAATTTTCATTTGCATCATCCTCTTTAAAAACACTCAACTCACCCTTTACCAACTGTAAATATTCCACTAAATTCGCCTTTCTATCAATTGGAATGGTAAAAGCCATTAAAATTCCAGCAATGGTTGGATGCACTCCTGATTTTAAAAATAGTAACCAAATAACACATGCTAAAATCAAAAATAAATATTTTGAATAAATGTCTTTATAGCTTAAAAATGCTAAAATTCCAAAAATAGACATGCCATACATCAACAAATCCCATTGAATATTGGCACTGTAAAAAATTGCAATTACTAATACTGCTCCAATATCATCTACAATAGCAAAGGCTGTTAAAAATATTTTTAATCCTAATGGCACACGATTTCCTAGTAGTTTTAGTATTCCTAAGGTAAATGCAATATCCGTTGCCATTGGGATTCCCCAACCTTCAACACCTTGTTTTCCATAAGTAAATAGTAAAAAAATAGCAACTGGAAATGCCATTCCTCCAATTGCTGCAAAAATTGGTAATGAAGCCTTTCGTAATGTAGTTAATTCTCCTGCTAATATTTCTCGTTTTACTTCCAATCCAATTACAAAGAAAAATATAGCCATTAACCCATCATTAATCCATAATATAAGTGGTTTATTTAAAATAAAATCGGTGTCTGCAAAACCAATAGTAAATTGATGATTCCATAAATCATTATACAAATAGCCGTAGGATGAATTTGCCCAAATTATGGCAATTATGGAACAAGCAAATAAAATAATACTTGAAGAAGTTTCTAAATTAATGAATCGTTTAAATGGGTGACTTATAAATTTCATATAGGTTTTTTTATTACTAGGTGCGCAAAATACAAATTTTAGATTTTACAAATAGAATTTAATGTTAACTTTTTATAAGCTTACAGCGCTTTAAACATCTCTTTTTAAAAATGAAAGTAACATAAACACCCACCCAAGTATCAATAACAAACCTCCTAAAGGTGTTACAAACCATATAAATTTTGCTGGAATTCCAAAGGCGATTGCAAAAATAGAACCTGAAAACAAGAACACTCCTATACTTAATGCAACGTTAATTCTATTTAGTTGCTTTAAACTAAACTTTGAATATGAATTTACAAAAAGCAACACAATGGCATGATACATTTGATAACGAACCCCCGTTTCAAAACTAGCTAAAGAAGACTCACTTAACGTGTTTTTTAAAGTATGTGCACCAAAGGCGCCTAAAATTATTGCTAAAGCTCCAAATATGGATGCAACTACTAAATATTTTTTCATTGGTAATAAGCGTTGTTTTATTTTAATTATACACGTTGATTTCGTACATTTAATAAAAACAAATTTATGGAAAATAATTCAGATCACTTAGTAACATTATTAACGGCTAGTTTAATTCATGAAGTACATATTGCCAAAACATTATTAGCCAATTATGATATTGAAACTTACGTAGTTGATGAAAATATAGCAACTTCAATTGGAACTGCTTTTGTAGAAGGATATAAGCTAATGGTGAGCTCAAATGATTATGAAAAAGCTAAAAATATTTTAAACGAAATTCAAGAAAAAGAAAATTAGTTATCATAATCATTGGTTTTAATTGATATTTTTTTAGCTTACTTTTAATTTTATCAAAAATATCGACGCAGGAAGTTGTATACTTTCGTTGTTGCTGTTTTTTAAAATATGTTATGTAACTATTTAATTTATAGCAATTATACTGTATTGATTTATAGTATGATTACTTAAATTCAACAGTCCTTACATTTTCAAATAAAAATCTTTAGTTAACGCCTTATAATCTTCGGTGTATTGATGCCGTTCAATTTCAATGGTTAATTCAGTTATTTCAACATTATTTTTAACAAAAGAAAACTGCAATAAACTTCTTTTAATGGGTGAATCTGATGTTCCTTTTACACGTGTAACTCGGTTTAAATACAAACCATTAGCATTAGCTAGGCTAACAAAATTTTCTTCTTCAGAAAAGGGAATAATAAAAGCGCAAATTCCTTTCTCGGATACTAATTTTGAAACACCTTCTAATAATTCGGCATACGGTAAACTTTCAGTATGCCTAGCCATAGCTCTATCTTCCGAAAGCTCTTTATAGGTTGAATTATAAAATGGTGGATTGGAAATAATTACGTCATATTCATCATTAATTTCCGCTACAAATTCCTGAAAATAAGCATGGTAACAAAATAAGCGATCACCCCAATCGCTATTTTCAAAATTTTCTACGGTTTGTTCATAAGCATCATCATTTAATTCAATCGCGTCAATAACCTCAGCATCTGATCGTTGCGCCATCATTAAGGCTATTAAACCTGTTCCTGCACCAATATCCAATATACTAAATGGGTTGTTTTTTAGTTGAACCCAAGCGCCTAATAACACACCGTCTGTCCCTACTTTCATTGCTGCTTTTTCTTGAAAAATAGAAAATTGTTTAAATTGAAATGGTTTTTCTGACATATTATTTTATAGAATTTATAATTGCTTTTCCTGTTTTCAACCCTTTTCCTGTTACTTCTAATTGAATTTCGCCCGCATTATTTGTGGCTTCAACGGTAACCACTAATTTTCCACTAAATAATTTCATAGTTGGCACATGAAATAGCTCTAAAGAAGTTGCATCTCCATTACAAGCCACCTTATAAGTCCCTTTTCCTTTTACATTAAATTTTAATTGATTTGTTGCCGTTGGACAAGGAATTCCATCTTTATCAACTACCGAAACTTCAACATACATTAAATCCTTTCCATCAGCTTTGATACTAGTATTTTCTGGTTTCAAAACTATTTGATATGGTTTGCCTGCCGTTTTTATTTCTTTTTCTTTTACAGGCTCTCCGTTATTATCAAAAGCTACTACTTTAATGGTGCCAGGTTGATATTTTACATCCATCCACATTAACCTATACCTATTTTGGGGTGTAGAAAGGTTCTTTTTTTGAATCCCCATACTTTTTCCGTTTACAAAAAGCTCCGCACTATCATAATTAGTGTACACAAAAATAGGTGTAACCTCTCCCTCTCTGCCTTCCCAATTCCAATGTGGTAATATATGTAATGTTTCATCTTTTGTATTCCATCGGCTTCTGTATAAATAAAATCGATCTTTTGGTAATCCAGCCAAATCATTAATACCAAAATACGAACTACGTGATGGCCAATAAGTATCATACGGCGTTGGTTCACCTAAATAATCGAAACCTGTCCAAACAAATTCGCCAATTACCCATGGTTTATCATCTTGCAATACAAAATCTTCATCTGGTACGTTTGACCAACTGCAAGCCTCTAAATCATACGATGAACTTTGCCCGTCTTCATATTGTTTCATTTTTGCTTGTTCCACAGGAAATTTATAAATTCCTCTAGAACTTACAGTGGAAGCCGTTTCAGACCCTAAAATAAATCCTTGAGGAAATTTTTCATAAGCCTCTTCATATAAATGCACTCTATAATTTAAGCCAGGAATATCTAACAATGATCCAAAGCCAGATTCCATTACCGCCTTTACCTGATCCATACCAACAGTTACTGGACGCGTTGAATCCTCTCTATGGAAAATATCTTGCAACCATTTTGCTCTTTTTACACCGTCCGAACCAAACTGATCTGGTACTTCATTTCCAGAACTCCACATTACAATACTGGGGTGATTTCTGGTTGCGTGCACTAAATTAACAATATCCTTTTCTGCATATTCTTCAAAAAAACGATGATACCCATTTTCCACTTTTGGTTTTGCCCATTCGTCAAAACTTTCAGCTAAAAATAAGAAACCCATTTCATCACACAATTCTAATTGCTCTAATGACGGCATGTTGTGCGAGCTACGAACTGCATTACAGCCCATATCTTTTAAAATAGTCAATTGTCGTTTTAAAGCTGCTTTATTAACTGCCGCACCTAACGGGCCTAAATCGTGATGCAGACAAACACCTTTAAACTTTGTTGTAACTCCGTTTAATTGAAATCCGTTTTCAGCGGAGTACTTTATATCTCTAATACCGAATTTAGTGGAAATTTCATCCTTCAATTCCGCTCCTACATATAATTTTGAAACAGCAGAATATAAATAAGGGGTTTCTGGACTCCACAAAACTGGCTTTTCAACCTTTAAATCTTGTGAAAACTCCTTCCCAAATTGCTCTTTTGAAGTGATCGTTGCAATTTCATTTCCTTCGGCATTAAAAATAGTCGTTTTTAGCTGTACATTTTCACCAGAAACTTTGGTTTTGATATTTACTTTGGCTTCTTCAGCGTTTATAAAAGGAGTTGTAATAAAAGTCCCCCATTGGTCAATACTTACATTATTTTTTACAATAACACTTACTGTTCGAAATAACCCAGCTCCTGGATACCAACGAGAAGCAAATTCTTTATTCATTAATTGAACAGCTAAGATGTTTTCTCCATCTTTTACAAATTCTGAAATATCAAAATAAAAATAGCCATAACCATATGCCCATTCACCTACTTTTTTACCGTTCAAGTATATTTTTGGCTCGCTCATTGCTCCTTCAAAAAGCAATAATACTTTTTTACCTTTTTCGTAATTTGGAACTATAAATTTATTGCGATACCAAGCCATACCAATATGTGGTAAAGCACCCGTTCTACCCGTTTTTTCAGTGGCGTTTTTTTCTCCATTTTGAAAAATAGCAACGGTTTGTTTATCAATTTCTTTATTGAAAGGTCCTTTTATAGCCCAATCATGAGGAACAGTAACATTTTCCCATTTACTATCATCAAAATTAACCTGTGCCGGGTTTTTCAAATTTCCTTTTTGGAATTTCCAATTTACATCTAGTTCTTTAACTACTCGAATTTGAGAAAACAAAAAATGAACACTTAGAAATGCTACAAAAAAAAGAATACGCTTCATTGATACTGCGGTTTAGAGCTATTAACCTTTAAATTAAAATTTATCAACTATTTTCACATCAGTAAAAATACATTGTTGCTGAAATTAGAATAAAATATTTGATGGCAAAAGCACAAGGTTAACCTTTCTCATGCTTTTATTTGAAGACTACTAAACGTCTAAAATATGTTTTTCTAACACAAAGCATACAAAAACTCCTTCAAAAACAAGTTCTTCTTTGGCATTTGTAACCACAACTGAAACTGTCATTTTCTTTCCATTTCCTTTATCTGAAATTGTTGCGACTGCTATTACCTCATCATGTAAAACCACTGGTTTTAAAAATTTAACTTCTGCTTTTCCAAGTACTACGGTCGGTTCATTAATAGCCACCATTGCAGCGTAATCTGCTAAACCAAAAACAAAACTTCCGTGCGCTAAATTAAAAGTATCCACTACCATTTCTTCCGTAATTTTCAAAAATACTTTAGCGCTATTTTCTTCAATTGTTACAACACTTCCCACTAATTTTTTTGAAGCTAATAAGTGTGTATTCTGAATTGATGAATGTTCCATATATTTATTTCTATTAAATGATTTTTTAAAACACGAAATTAACCTTATTCTTGTTAATTTGCTAAGTTTAATGCCAATTTAGAATGATTAAATAAGAATCAATTTCTAAATTTAAACAACTATTTTAAATAACATAAATAGTAACTTGTTATTCAACAATATAATAGGATCTTGTAGCACTTTTAATGTTTAAATAGCTAAAAAAACCATACATAACAACATCGTTACATGCAGAATATTTATAGGGTATATTATTTATATTTTATAAAAAATAAAAAAAACACTCCATACATTCGTAATAAACTAACCTTAAAAAGATTTACAGGCAGCACTTATTACTACTTTTTACGGGAAATTTTCGCTAAAAGTCTATCTAATAATACCATTACTACTTCCGTATTATTTTCAACTATTTTTTTAACACTAAACAATATAACATTCCCAAATATTGTTTTTAAAGGGCTGTTTGTGGATTTGCCAAATATCTTTTTAGAAATATAATCTGCCGTTAAACCAATTGAATTATTAATAATACTTCCTTTTACATCCTCCGATTCAGAAGCACTTCTTAATATATTTTTCAGAATATTTAATGGTTTCAGGCTTTCGTAAGTATAGAAAAATTGTTCTTTCAATTTAACTTTTTCAAGATCTTGTTTAATTTCTAAATTCAGAATAGCATTATCAAGATCAGTAATTGTATATATCTTTTCCATTTTAAAACTTATTGAAGTGCTTGTTTAATAATTAAATTACTAATAGGTTTTTTAATCCAATTATGAAGAAAAAAATGAAAAACAATTCCTACGATGAGATAAAATGCCGCAATAATGAATAAGCCATAGTATAGTTTACCTAGTAACTCTCCCAAATACAAGGCGATTCCTATGGTAAAAAATACCGTAAACATAAGAATCATTAAAATAACAATTACCTTTGTAATTAATGAGGGCACCACAACTGTGGTTGTTTTTAATAATTTTAGTTTAGAAAGCTCATAGGTTGTTTTACCGTAAACTTCAACTCTTTCAAATAATGATTCGATTAAATCAATTCTAATACTCATTTTGTTTGAATTTTATACTGACAACAGTTTTTTTGAATATAGTGCAGCTAAAGACCGATTTTTTCCTTTAGCTGCACATTTAAATTTGTTTTACATAAAACGCTTGCTAACATAATTCTAGCTCACTATTTTACAGCACTTTTAACCTTTTCAACCTCCGCAACAGTATCTTCTTTTATACTTTCATATTTATCTTTTACGCTATCCACTATTTCACTAATTTTAGCTTTTAGTCCATCTGCGTAATCATCGCCTTTTTCAATAATTTTTTTTCTAGTTTTTGATCCTTTTGCAGGGGCAAATAAAATACCTAATGTAGCACCAGCTGCAACTCCCGCTAAAACTCCTAATAAAATTTTTCCAGTTCCCATTTTTTTTGTTTTTTTAATTTAATTTATTTATATTTTTCTGTTGAATTCTAATTATCTTTTAACCACTCTTCTTCTACATTACTAAAATTTCACTAAACACATAAACACTTGTTTATCAGATTTTTAATTTCAAACAAACGATAACACAATTAGCAATAAATACCCATATAAGCATAAGGCATTACACAAAGTTAACTATTAAATTGCTCTTTTTTGTTATTATTTAGCTATTAAATTTTAATTATGAAATTACTTAATTAAGCAACATAAATATTATATATTTTTAATTTTTGTATGTGTTTTTTATAATTTTGATTTACTTATCATCTGATAAACAAAAGATTTAACCTATCATTTTATTTATCGTTAACTTTAACGTAGATGCTTCATTAAATATGTATGATAAATAGAATTATAATTTCTAAAATATTTATTTTTACATTAATGTTTTATCGAGTAATATAAATCAATCTTAATATACGTAAAAAAAATGAATTATAAAAATTAACTACGGTTTATTATATGAATAACCACATAAACTCATTTATTTTATTAACGTGCCAAGGTATTATTTGGTAATTTTCATTTTATTCCAAACACCTAGTAGTAAGAATTTGTAAAAATAGAATAGCGATCTTTATATATTGTGTACATTTATTAAAATAAAAAGGCCATGTTGAGCAAAAAGAAAAGTACCAATTTACCCTTAATATATTCATGTTCAGGTTGCAGTAATGTAGCACAACTTGCAAATGATATTGCGGTAAAGGTGAACCTAGAAGGCTTAGCCGAAATGTCGTGTATTGCGGGAATAGGTGGAAATGTGAAACCATTAGTTAAAAAAGCTAAGGAAGGAAGGTCTATTATTGTTATAGATGGATGTGCTCTAAAATGCGCAAAAGCATGTTTAACAGCTATTGGTATTCAACCAAATGAGCATATTACCTTAACGGACTACCATTTAAAAAAGGAAAACAACACGAAAATTTACTTGGAAAATGAAATGGATATTTTTAATGAAGTTAAAGATAAAATTCAAAAACTTTAGAAAACATCATCCGTTCTCGTTTTGAAGACAATGAACTTTTATGAAATTTAATCAATTATAAAACCGTTTATTGACTGCTAACACACTGGTTATTTAAACTTTTAACCATGCTTTTTTTAAATAGTAAGACTAAATTTTTCAAGTTCTTTAAGTTTTTTACTAATAAGCATTTCCCATTGAATTTGTATGTCCTTTTTTCTAGAATTTCCAGTTTGAGAATCATACTCTTTTTGAAAGTTCGTATACTCTTGAAATAATGTTTTGTGAATTCTCCGATAATCAGATTCCAATACTACATTATTCGCAAGTTTAGTTTCATAGACTTTCTTTCTCATTTTTCTAGCATATAGTTCAGCAATATCAAAATGCAGCTGTTCATGCTTTAAAATATCATTATAAGTATCACTATTGGTGTTTAACCATGATTTTTCTTTATAAAATTTTGCGAGTATCTGATATTGATATTTTCCTTTTACAAGAGCATAAGGAATCACAATTATATTCGCACCAGTTTGAGCAACATGAGCTGAAAGTGTGTCTATTTTTCCCATAAAATCGGATTTTTTCAATTTTACATCCTTTTTCCAACTAATAGTATTGGTGCTTTCTATTTTATTATTTCCTACCTTTTGAGAAAAACAACTACTATTAAAACTAATAAAAATTAATAGTGTTAAAGAATAATGTCTTAAGGTGTTTTTCATAATTATTTGCAATAGATTTTACATGACTCTTGTCGGCTTAAATTTAGTTTAAATGTGAAGATACATAATAAGAAGAACCCTAATTATAGTTGCTTATTTTTCCTTTTTCTCCAAATTCTAATTAAAATCATAATTCCAATAATTATAAAAATGAATGGCCAAATATTTACTAAAAAAACAAAAAATAGAATTAAATTTTCCCAACCGTTTTTAAATCCATTTTTAAATTTTTTTCCAAATTCGGTTTGTTCAGATATAGTTTCATATATTTTTATTTTAAGTGTCGAAAACGAAACTTGATTTTCAATAAATTTCAATCTTCCTTCAAAAGATTCAATTTCAGAGCGTAATTCTCCGATCTGTTTTTCAACTTCAAGAATTTCAGTTACTGTATTTGCCTCTTTTAAAATCTCTAAATATCTATATTCGAGTTCTTTTTTAGTTTTCAGCCTAGCTTCAACATCCAGAAATTCTTCAGTTACATCTTTAACAATAATTTCTTTTCGATCAAAATTTGAAACTCCAATTGTAATTTCGTTTAATAAATTATCAAAATTTTCGGATGGAACTCTTACAGTTATTGTATTACTAACTTCGTAAGAATTTTTGTACTCGGTATCTGAAGATGGATAACCTTTATATTTTCTAATTGACTTAAAAATATCTTCTCTTGTTTTACTTAAATTTTCAGTTTGAAAATCAACTTCACCATTTTTGATGAGTTTTCGTGCAATCTGAATTTCATTATTAGAATCTGAAATAACTTGCTCATCATCGGTCAATTTCAGTTCTCCAAAATTACTATTGCTAGACACTTCATCATTGTTTTTACAACCAAAAAAAGCGACAAATAGAATAAATCCAATGATTTTTGTTATATTTTTCATTTATCCATACAGTTTAAGCAAAGAATTTGAATATAATTTGCAACGTGAATTTAGAACTAAAATAAATAAAAACCAACTATAAAATTGCCCTACCCTGAAATAGTAATACATAAAAAACTAAGTATTATAATTCCGAATTTCTATTATTAATTATGAAGTACTATGCGATGATTTTTTCTAAAAAAATTAGCATATTACAAACCTTAAAAATTGTTACTTCTGAAGAAAAATTTAATTAAATAAACGAATTCAGCATCTTATTTGAAGCAAAAACGCTTAAAATTAATAGTTTGATTATAATATTGTTACAAAGTAAATAAACACTATAAAAACAACTCCATACCACAATAAAAACGCACTATGGAGTTGCCCATTATAATTAAGTATCAGGCAAGTTTATTGATTTTTTCAATAGAATTAGTTGCTCATAATGATGTTATGCCATTAATTTTTAAGTATATGTCTATTTTTAAGGGCTAATAATAAAACATACACAAAGCACAATACAAGAAGGTATAAAGCCCAATAAATACTAAAATTAGAATTTAAAACTCCCATAATAGGTGGAATTATTGCACCTCCTACAATTGCCATAATTAACAATCCTGAAATTTCATTCGCTCTGTCTGGCATTTTATTTATTGCTATAGAAAAAATAAGCGGGAATAAATTTCCGGCTCCCATTCCTACAATAAAAATGGAGAGTTGTGCTATTAAAATAGAATTTGACACTAATAACAAACCCATTCCTGCTATTGCTAAAACGGACGTAATTATTAAAAAATGAATTGGTTTTAAAAACTGTAATAATATAGCGCCTAAAAATCGACTAATCATTAATGCTGTAAAATAAATACTAATTCCATAAGAAGCCTGTTCTAAACTTATTCCATGCAATTTTATTAAAACTCCTTGGATATTTGAATTCATTCCAACATCTGCACCAACAATTAAAAAAATTGCAACCACAATTGATAAAACAAATTTATTTTTTAATAAGTTCATACATGATTTAAACGTGGCTGGTGAATCCGATTTTATACTTTCATTTATAGAGGTAGCCGAAAGCCAAATTATAGATAACACCGAAACAATTGCATAAACAACAAACACTAATTTCCAATCTCCAAATCTTAGCGCTAAAAATGTTGCTATTATAGGTCCTAATAATGACGTAATAGCTTTTATAAATTGAGACAAACTTAAAAAACTTGATAGTTTTTCTTTTGAAGAAACTTCTTGTAATAAAGGGTTAGCTGCAACCTGCACTATTGTATTTCCTATTCCAATAAATGCAAACGAAATTAAAACTGTTACAAACGAGTAACTTAAAAAAGGAATTATCAACCCCAAAAAAGTAATTAAAATACCTATATTCATCATTTTTTTCTTACCAATTTTATCTTGTAACACACCAACTGGTATAGAAAAAACAAAAAACCACACAAATACCATTGATGGTATAAATTGCGCCATTGTATCCGACAGATTAAAATCTTCTTGAATGTAACCTGTTGATACTCCTACAATATCCACAAACCCCATTACTATAAAAGTTAGAAATACTGGAAATAATTTACTAATACTGTTATTTTTATTATTCATATTATTTTATCAATTGTTAGGTAAATCATTTTTTACTTTATCCCAAAATGATGGTGAAAATAATTGCGCACTGCCTATAAGCGCAGCTTCTTCCATTAACGTTGAAATAGCAATTTTAGGATTAAATCCATTTTCATTTAATTTATTTTCAATGCTTGAAAGGAAAAAGTCGCTAGCGTTTGAAATATTACCTCCCATAACAATTAATTCAGGCTGGTATTTTTCAATAACAGGACTCATAAATTCAACAAAATTTGAACTAAACTCTAAAAAAACACTTTTAGAATGTTGTGTGTTTGCTTCAACAATTTCTTTAACACCATTTACTTCTTCACCTGAAAGTTCTAAATATTTTTTTACAAACCATCGTGTAGAAAAGTACTCATCTGCTATTCCGTTTTTAAATGGTTTATCCCATAAACAACCATCTACTGGAACATCATTTGCTGTTACTTGAGGCAAACCTTCTTTAATAAAAGTAGACCCAAACCCCGTTCCTAATGTTATTGCTATAATTTTTTTGCAATTTTTGGCATCTCCAACACAAGATACTCCAACACCAAAAGATGTTGCATCATTTAAAAATCTCATCTCAACTTTTGAACTTTTTAAATATTTAGACAATTCAGCAGGAATAGAAACATTAAATAAATTTTCGTATTTATCATTATTTTCAAATTTAGCCAAACCGGTTGCGTAATGAAATGGTCCTGGCATTGCAAAACCAACTTCTATTTGTAATGTTTCAGGAATAGTTGCTATTGTTTTATTAATAACTTCACTCCATTTACTTAAAATAATGTCTTTAGATGCCTTGCTATCAATCTTAGTTGAAAAAGTTGAATTAGGAATAATTTTAAGGTTAACCATATCTATTGCGGCACTTGTAATATGACTACCGCCAACATCTACCCCAATTACAATTTTGCTTTTCATGTTTTACTATTTTATTGTTTTATTGAAAAATTTAAAGAAATATGCGAACTATTTAAGAGTAAAAATATAACTGTTTTTTATTATTAATTACTATAAAATATACAATCATGTTTTGAAAAAAAAGGAATCAGTAATAACGCTACTGATTCCTTTTTAAAAAAACTAATTCAAATATTTATTAATCTAATTCAGTAACATCCATTTATTGTTTAGCCCACCATAATGGTGTAAAAACATCATCTGGTCCTCCTAATTGTTCTACAGCTTGTTTATAACCAAGAGGCACGTTGTTTGCTATTCCTGAAGGATATTTTATACGTTGTGGGAATACCTTTACGCTATTAGTCATATAATTCGCTAATGTTAAATTTGGTGAATCTGGTAAAAGATTTTCTATAGCTGGATTTTCAAAGAAAGGTAAACCTAACCTTCTATGATCGTTCCAAGTTTCCAAAGGCAACCATGGTGTTTGAGCTATAAACTTTTGCGTAATAATTTTAGTTAATAAATCATTTTTAACGCTTCCTCCTTTATAAATAGTGTTTGATGGATATTTAAAAGTATGTGTTCCAGGAGCTCCTGTATAACCATCAATATAGGTCATTGCAACAGTTGCAGGTGGTTCGGAAGTATGATCCCAACTTACAGAAGTTCCTACTCTATTATAACTTTGAGAAGTTAAATAATTACTTACATAACCAGAAACATTATTATAAGCAAAGCTCTGTCTAACTCCTTCTTCATAAGCTGCTTTACCTGTCATTGGCACACTCCATCCTTTTACAGCTGCTTCAGCAATTAAAAAATGAGATTCCCAAGATGCGAAGAATATACGTTTCATGGAGCTATTTCTATATTTATTAGCTAAACGAGGTAAAGTTCCTTGATATGAATAAACTCTATTTTTAGATCCTTTTGCACCCCAATCCCCAGTAGTTGTAGCATTCCAAGTTATAGCTGCTTCAACTGATTGAAGTACATTTCCTGCATCATCAATTAAATCCCTTTTAGTTGTAGTTGCATTTGCAGCCCAAGACGGGTATTTATTAAATTCTGGATTGGTAAAATCTCCAGGAATAGGGTATGCATCATATGCTCTTGGATCTATTGAATTATGAAGACCGTCAAACCAAAAACCTGCAGAAGGATCATTTGTTAAGGTAGTGAAATGATTGTTATATTTTAAACCCATATAATTTGCTAATTTAATTTTAGAATGTTTCTCCGCCGATAACATAGATTGTGATGTAACACCTCCTAAACCAATCATTAAATTATTAGATGTTGGAGATAAATATTGGCTATTCCACTCTCTAGACATTACTCCTGTTAAATCATCCCATCCTGCTTTTTCTTGCACAGCAAAATTACCAATAGAAGTAGTTATAAAAACACCACCACTTACCGCATCTTCAAATTCTGCTTTAGCTTTAGTTACATCAACCTCAGACAAACGCATTGCAAAACGCATTCTTAGAGAATTTGCATATTGTTTCCATTTTAAATAATCATAGCCATAAGCTGGATCTCCTTTACTTAAACCACTTGGGTTTGTAATATCTAACTCTAAAGCATTTGATGCTTCTTTTAATTCTGCTAAAATGTAGTAGTATACATCTTTTACATTATTATAGTCTGGGTTTACTCCTTGAAAAGCATTAATTGGTATAGGTCCAAAATTGTCACTCAATTCGCTCATTAAATAAGCTCTCCAAATTCTTGCAATTTGTTTTAAATTATTGGTGTAAGCTTTGTCTGTTCCAGCTGCTATTTGCTGATCAGCTACGGATACGGCTGTATTTATATTTTTTAACCATCCGGAAATAGCATTGTAATAGTTACCTGTCCAACCATCGTTATAATAACCTTCAGACAATGATCCAATTCTATCCATATGCCCTGCGTCCTTCCAATACAACACGAATGATCTTTCCGCTGTATCTGGATTTTGTTGGGCACCTATAATTGAACTATTTATAAAATATTCTACTTGTACTTGATCTACAGATGCAGCTGTAGGGTTTACATTCATCTCCTCAAAGTCGGAACATGAAAGCAATAAACCCGTTGCCATCGTAAGATATCCTATTTTTTTTAACATTTTTTTCATATTAAATATATTTTAAATTATTAAAAACTTAATGATAAGTTTAAAAATACTGAACTTGACGTTGGAGCAGATAAGTTTTCAAAACCAACAGCATTTGTTGATGTAGAATAAACAGACTCTGGATCAACACCATTTAAATGGCTACTTATTAACCAAACATTATTTGCTGAAATTCCTGCTTTAGCATTTTGAATTCCACTATTTTTCAACCATTTTGTAGGTAATGAATAATTTAAACTAATGTTTCTTAATCGAACGTTTGAAGCATCATATATGTTCGCTTCTGTAATTCCTAAATTTCCAGATCTAAGAGTTATTGCTTCCCAATATGATTGTGGAGATACCTCTACTGCGTTTGCAACATAACCACCGCTACCGTTACTAACAACACCTTCAACAATAAAATCTTCTCTTGATCCGTTTACAACTGTGGCAGCTGCATTCCCCGAATTTTGAAGCGCTCTATTTGTTCCTGAAAATATTTCACCACCTAAACGTGCATCAATTAAAAAACTAAATGACACATTTTTATATTTAAATGTATTTGAATAACCTATTAGCGCATCTGGCTGTTGATTTCCTAACTTAAACTTTTCAGTTGTAGCCAAAGGAAGTCCATTCCCATCAACAATTATAGCTCCAAAATTAGGACTCGCTACATCTTCAATTCGTTGGTATTTTGTTCCCCAAATCTCTCCGTATGCTCCTCCTCTAGCTCCAATAACACTTACATTATCATAACCTCCTAAAGTATATTGAGAAACTTCGTCTGTAAGTTCTATAATTGAATTCTCGTTTTTAGATAAATTTAAACTCATATCCCAAGAGAAACCTTCTGGATTGTCTATAACTGTACCATTTAACATTAATTCAAAACCTTTATTTTGAACATCTCCAGCGTTTACTACTTCTCTTTCATAACCACTTGAAGGGTCTAAAGCAAGTTCAATTAATTGATTTGTAGCATTTGTTTTATACCAAGAGAAATCTAATGCTAAACGATTGCTAAAGAAACGACCATCAAAACCAAATTCTACAGATTTAATTAACTCACTTTTTACATTAGAATTAAATTTTACTTTATCTGATGTAGCTGTTGTGTTTCCGTTTGGATCTTTACCAATTGAATAACTATTATATAATTTATATGGGTCTAAATCGTTACCAACTGCTGCATAGGATCCTCTAATTTTACCAAAATTTAACCAATCAGGTAAGTTTCCATCTTGTTTTTTTATCATTTCGGTTAAAACTATTGATGTGCTAACTGAAGGATAAAAGAATGATCTATTCTCTTCACTTAATGTTGATGACCAGTCATTACGCCCTGTTATATCTAAATATAAATAACCATCATAGCTTATTTGCATAGAACCATAAAGAGAGTTCATTTTTCTTTCACTAAAGCTTTGATTTACTGTAGCTTTATCTTTACCATTATTCAAAGAGAATAAGTTTGGAACTACAAGTTCCCCTGAGTTAGAGCTTAAACCGCTCGCTTTTTGAGACATTAAGTTTCCTCCTAACGTTAAAGAACCACCAAATTTTCCAAAAATATTATCTTTCTGAGCGACTAATAACGCACTATAATTTTTTTCAGAAAAAATGTTTTTCCCTAAACTATAGCGTCCTGTATTTGTAAGTGGGCTTCCTGCATATAATTTAGACTCTGTACTTGTAGTATATAAATCAGCTCCTGCTTTAATTTCAGCATTCAACCAATCATTAATTTCATATTTTAAATTCCCATTTAATAAGAAACGGTCTCTAGCATCTGTGCTCAAATTATTTTTAGCACCCCAGTATGGGTTTACTGCATTTGTTGGCACATACCAAATCATATTTCCAGCCTCATTACTTCCAGCTTTAAAATCTGCAACATTTACGGAACGTGGCAACATATACATTGTTGCAAACCCGTTTGAAATATTTGATCCGTTTAAAGGACGATTTTCTGCTTGTGAATTAATGTACTGCACTTTAACATCTGTAGTCCATTTATTATCTTGTCCAAATTTAGAAACTGCTCTAGTTAATAAGTTAACTCTTTCTAATTTTGCTCCAGGTATTTTACTATCATCATTTAAATATG
>JAGPIQ010000015.1 GCA_018054895.1 Lutibacter sp.
CTTCGAATTTTGGAAGGGAACCATTTATTTTCTGTATATTTTTTCATTTCTTTTCGGTTCCTTTTTATCAAGTTTTCTTATTGAAAAGTTCAAAGAAAGTAGTAAATTGAATGTTTTTGTCGTTCCTACAATTATTGAAAGCTTTATTTTTATTTCAATTGCAATTATAAGTAATCTATTTAATATAGAATATCCAAACCTTATTGTTTGTTTATTACTTTTTTCAATGGGATTACAAAACTCCTTTGTAACCAAAATTTCAAATACCATTGTACGAACCACACATTTAACAGGCTTATTTACAGATTTAGGAATTGAACTCTCTCAATTATTTTTTCCTGAAGCACATCCACATAGAGAAAAAATAAAATCGACTATTAAATTACGTATTTTTATTATTTGTTCCTTTTTCCTGGGTGGATTGGTTGGTGGTTTTTTATATTCTAGAATTGGTTTAAAATTAAACACACTTATTATTGGAGCTCTTATTTTATTAGCTAGCTTGTTTTTTGATGATTTCCGGTTTTCAATCATTAAAAAAAGAAGAACCTATAAACAACGAAAAAAATAGTATTAAAAAACACTTGATTGCCTTTCGCTAAAAAGATAAATTCACCAAAAAACTATGAAAAAAACAGTGACCAAGCTACTGCTATTATTAATTAGTTATAGTAGTTTCTCGCAAAAACAATATGAATTTGATTATGTACTTGAATATAAAATCAACGTATATAAAGATTCTGCAAAAATTAAAAACCACAATTTTATAGAAAAAGACCAAACAACCTCTACATATTACTATACAAATTCCAAAGACAATAGTTATTATGCTATAGTTCAAGAAAAAGATAGTACGCATTATAAATTTAATTTTATTGAGCATAAAGGAATTTCTACTTCTGAAGAATTTCTAAAAACCGACATCCACAAAGCTGAAACAATACATATTAATTGCAAGAATATTTTTAAAATTACAACTACATATAAAAGTGAAGACTTTGAGTTAATTCAATTAAAAGACACCTTGATATATCATAAGAAGTATCCACTTTATAAATTTAATATGACCCATTTAAGAAAAAGAAAAAAAGAAAAAATGGGAGCTAATTATTACATAATCGATACATCTTTCAACACTCATCTACCATTACTTTTCTATCCTATTTTATATAAAAAATGGAAACTTTTAGAAAACACACCAACTGGAATTATTAAAGAACGCTTTTATATCGATTATTATGGAAGATTAGCTGCTTCTGAAAAATTTGTAGGGATTAAAAAAACTGAAAAAAAAATATTTATACCAAAAAAATGTAATTAAGTTCAATTTTTAATTGAAAAATAAAACAATATTATTCCGTTTGATTTAACTACTTTTAATCCTCAATTTGAGCTAAAACGCAATCCTCAAAAGCTACTAAACAAATGGATTTTAAAGAAATTATTCAACATTTGTAGGTGAAAATTAAAAATATTGATGACAAAGGAAATTTAGCTTCTTACATTCCTGAATTGGCAAATGTCGATTCAGAAAATTTTGGAATTCATATTTCTACTATTGAAAACTTTAATTTTGGCATAGGAAACTATAATAATACATTCTCTATTCAAAGTATTGCAAAAGTACTTGCACTAAGTCTATCTTACAAAATTTTGGGTGAAAAAATATGGGAGCAAGTCGGTGTCGAACCATCAGGAACAGCATTTAATTCATTGATACAACTTGAAGCAGACAAAGGAATGCGGTTTCTTGAGGAGTTCACAACAGCTTCTCAATAATCAATATTTTAAAAACCATTCGTCTCCAACAACAAAACACTCTATCTTAAATTTGGACACTTATAAATTAATTCCATAATCAACCTCATTCAATATTAGCATTATTTTGTGTTTTTATGTAACTTTAATTACTTATATTTGAAAATTCGATACTATAATATTTAATAAACTAATAAAAATGAAAAAAGCAGTATTATCCTTATTAATGGTTATTTGTTTTGTAACCTTTACAAATGCACAACAAAAAGAAGGTGCTAAAAAAGAAACTTCAAAAGAAGTTAAAGCATGTTGCGCTGATAAAAAAGAAAGCGCAAAAAAGGAATGTAAAACAGAAGCGAAAAAAACATGTGCTACAGAGCCTAAAAAAGCATGTTGCGCTGGTAGCAAAAAATAAAAAAAGACTATCTATAACCAAAAAGGTCAATGCTTTAGCATTGACCTTTTTGGTAACTTTAAAAAGTTATTAATTAGATATTTTTAGCTAACCAATTTCCAACTTCACTTGTTTTGTAAGCTTTACTTTTACCAGCTAAATCTTCCGTAACAACACCTTCCGCTAACGATTTGTTTACTACATTTCTAATAGCATCCGCTTCTGCAGTTAAACCAAAAGCCATTTCAAACATCATAGCCGCAGATAAAACTGTTGCTAAAGGGTTTGCAATATCCAAACCAGTTGCTTGTGGATAAGAACCGTGAATAGGCTCAAATAATTGATTTTCTGTACCAACAGATGCACTTGGCATTAATCCCATTGAACCTGAAATTACAGAAGCTTCATCTGTTAAAATATCACCGAATAAGTTTTCAGTAATTAATACATCGTAGCTATTTGGCCATTGCACTAAACGCATTGCAACAGCATCTACAAATTCATAAGAAACTGTAACTTCTGGGTAGTCTTTTTCCATAGCTTGTACTGTCTCTCTCCATAAACGAGATGTTTCTAATACGTTTGCTTTATCTACACAACATAATTTTTTAGTACGTGTCATCGCTAATTCAAAACCTTTTTTAGCTAAACGTTGTACTTCTTCACGCGTGTACACACAGTTATCAAAAGCAGTTTCTCCACCGTCTCTTCTTCCTTTTTCACCGAAGTAAATTCCACCAGTTAATTCACGTAAGAAAACTAAATCAGTACCTTCAATACGTTCTCTTTTTAAAGGTGAATTATCAATTAATGAAGGAAACGTAAACGTAGGACGTACATTGGCAAATAAGCCTAATTTTTTACGCATTTTCAACAAACCTTGCTCTGGACGAACTTGTGCAGAAGGATCATTGTCATATTTTGGATGACCAATAGCACCAAATAAAACCGCATCTGCTTTTAAACAAATTTCGTGTGTAGCATCTGGGTAAGGCTCACCACAAGCATCAATAGCTGCAGCACCAGTCAATGCTGGTGTCCAATTAATTTCGTGATTAAATTTTGTTGCCACAGCATCACAAACTTTTACTGCTTGATCAATTACTTCTGGACCAATTCCGTCTCCTGCTAATAGTGCAATATTTAATTTCATTTTTGTTATTATTTAATATTTAGTATTCAGTATTGAGTATTGAGTATTTAGAACTGAGTATTCAGATTTTAGATTTTTTATCTTATCTCTCTTTGTATTCACTCAGTAATAAAGTTCAATCACAATTACCATTATTTTTTAATTATTATTGTTTTAATTTTCAATTGGCTTTTGGCTTTTGGCTTTTGGCTTTTGGCTCCGCTCAGCCACCGTAACACTTAATTTTTAATTATTAATTGTTAATTATCAATTGCCAATTGAAACCTATATATTCAACATACGTTGTGTGGCTTTAATTGCCGATACTGTTTGATCGGAATCTAGTCCACGAGTTATAAATCTTTTAGTATCATTTTCCCAAGTAATAATAGTTTCACACAAGGCGTCAGAAGTACTTCCAGGAGGTATTCTAACCGCATAATCCACCAATTTTGGTAATGTCAGTTTCTTCTTTTTGTATATTTTTTTAAGCGAATTCATAAATGCATCAAATTGACCATCACCATTTGCATGTTCTTCAATTAACTCATCATCAATTTTTACCATTACAGTAGTTGAAGGTTTCAATCCTTTAGCATGAGTTAACACATACGATTCAATAGTAATCCGTTCCTGATATAAATTACTGTTTAATACGTCGGAGATAATGTATGGCAAATCTTCTTTCGTTACCAATTCCTTTTTATCACCTAATTCAATAATACGCTGGGTAACTTTCTTTAAATCTTCATTATTCAACGTTAAGCCTAACTCTTGAAGATTTTTTTCAATATTCGCTTTTCCTGAAGTTTTTCCCAACGCGTATTTACGTTTTCTACCAAAACGTTCTGGCATTAAATCGTTAAAATACAGGTTATTTTTATTATCTCCATCTGCGTGAATTCCAGCAGTTTGCGTAAATACATTATCCCCAACAATAGGTTTATTTGAAGGAATACGAACTCCTGAAAAAGTTTCAATTAATTTACTTACAGAAAATAAGGACGTTTCTTTTACTGCAACTTCAATTTCCTCTTTAAAGAAATCATTAATTACCGCTACAACACTGGCTAAAGGTGCATTCCCAGCACGTTCACCCATTCCGTTTACCGTTAAATGAATTCCGTGTGCACCAGCATATATAGACTCCATAACATTTGCAACACTTAAATCATAATCGTTATGTGCGTGAAAATCGAAATGTAACTGCGGATATCTTTTTGTTGTTTTAGAAATATATCCTCTTGTTTCTGAAGGTGTTAAAACCCCTAATGTGTCTGGCAATAAAATACGAGCAACTGGTTGAGTTGCTAAAAAATCTAAAAATTGAAATACATAGTCTTCTGAATTTCGCATTCCGTTACTCCAATCTTCCAAATACACATTGGTTGTAATTCCTTCATTTTGCGCTAAATCAATCACCGCTTTTATTTCAGAAAAATGTTGCTCTGGTGTTTTCTTTAATTGATGTGTTAAATGATTTAAGGAACCTTTGGTTAGTAAGTTCTGAACCTTTGCACCGGCGTCTTTCATCCATTGAATAGATTGACCACCATCTACAAACGTTAACATTTCAATACGGTTTATATACCCATTTTCATTTGCCCAACCAGTAATATTTTTTACTGCTTCAAACTCACCCTCAGAAACTCTTGCGGAAGCAACTTCAATTCTATCTATTTGAAGTTCTTCAATCAACAATTTTGCGATTGTTAATTTTTCAACAGAAGAAAAAGACACACCCGATGTTTGTTCGCCATCGCGAAGGGTTGTATCCATTATTTCAATTTTCCTTTTTTTCATTTTAAAAAACAATTGTTTTAGTGAAAAATGTAATGTTAAAAAGCGTTTCAGTTGTTTTGAAACGCTTTTAATGTGTTTTTATCAATTTAAAAATGAATTAAAAAGGTCTTGCTTCTGCAAACTCTTTAATTTCATCTTTCATTTTTGTCAAATAGTCAATATCATCAAAACCATTCAGCATATTTCCCTTTTTGTAATCATTTATTTCAAAAGATTCTTGCTCACCAGTTGCTAACAATGTAATTGTTTGTTTTGGTAAGTCAATTTCAATTTCAGTATCAGGATTAGCTTCAATAGCTTTAAAAATACTATCTAAAAACGCAGCGCTCACTTGTACAGGAAGCACACCTATATTTAAACAGTTTCCTCTAAAAATATCAGCAAAAAAACTTGAAACCACACATCTAAATCCATAATCGTACACCGCCCAAGCAGCATGCTCTCTTGACGATCCAGAACCGAAATTTTTACCTCCTACTAATATTTTTCCTTTATAAATTGGGTTATTAAAAACAAACTGCTCTTTAGGCGTATTGTCTGAATTATATCTCCAATCTCTAAATAAATTATCTCCAAATCCTACACGCTCCGTTGCTTTTAAAAAACGAGCTGGAATAATTTGATCGGTATCCACGTTTTCAATTGGTAATGGAACACCTGTACTTTTTAATATTTCGAATTTATCGTAAGCCATAATATTGTTGTTAGTTACTAGTTGTTAGTTATTGGTTTTCAATTCTATTCAACATTAACATAAATTTTTAATTGTTAATTTTCAATTGTTAATTACAAAAGAGTTCTTGGGTCTGTTACAACACCCGTTACAGCAGTTGCTGCAGCTACTAATGGACTAGCCAACAGCGTTCTTGAACCTGGACCTTGACGACCTTCAAAGTTTCTGTTTGACGTACTTACTGCAATTTTTCCTGCAGGTACTTTATCGTCATTCATTGCTAAACACGCTGAACAACCTGGCTCACGTAATACAAAACCAGCTTCTTCAAAAATAGCTAACAATCCTTCTTCTTTTATGGCAGCTTTCACAACGTGTGAACCTGGTACTAACCAAGCTGTAATGTTGTCTGCTTTTTTTCTTCCTTTAACAATAGAAGCAAATGCTCTAAAATCTTCAATTCTACCATTGGTACAACTTCCAATAAACACATAATCTACTGGTTTCCCAATCATAGCTTCACCTTCAGCAAAGCCCATATAATCTAACGATTTTTTGTACGTAGCTACACCACCTTCAACATCTTCAGCATTTGGAATATTTTTTGAAATTCCGTTCCCCATTCCTGGGTTTGTACCGTACGTAATCATTGGTTCAATATCGCTTCCTTCAAAAGTTAATTCTTTATCAAAAACGGCATCTGCATCAGTAGATAAGGTTTCCCAATAGCTCATTGCTTTGTCCCAATCTGCTCCTTTTGGTGCAAATAAACGACCTTTTACATACTCAAATGTTTTTTCGTCTGGAGCAATAATACCTCCACGAGCACCCATTTCAATACTTAAATTACAAACAGTCATACGACCTTCCATTGTCATTTGCTTAAACACATCACCTGCATATTCCACAAAATAACCAGTTGCACCTGAAGTACTTAATTTTGAAATAATGTATAAAGCAACATCTTTAGGAGTTACTCCAAAACCAAGTTCGCCCGTTACATTAATTCTCATTTTTTTAGGTTTTGGCTGCATAATACATTGTGAAGACAATACCATTTCTACTTCCGAAGTACCAATACCAAAGGCAATAGCACCAAAAGCACCGTGAGTTGATGTATGTGAATCTCCACAAACAATAGTTGCACCTGGCAATGTAATTCCGTTTTCAGGACCTACAACGTGCACAATTCCGTTTTTTTTATGACCTAACCCCCAGTGTGAAATTCCATAAGCAGCAGAATTCTCTTCTAAAGCTTTTAGTTGATTTGCAGATAAAGGATCTTCAACAGGTAAATGTTGATTGATAGTTGGCGTGTTATGATCTGCCGTAGCAAACGTACGCTCAGAAAACAATACCGAATTATTTCTACTTTTTAATCCTAAAAAAGCCACAGGACTTGTTACTTCATGTATTAAATGTCTGTCAATAAACAACACATCTGGTCCGCCTTGAATTTTTCGAACTACATGCGAATCCCATACTTTATCAAATAATGTACTACTCATTTATCTATTTTTTAAATTGTATTTATTTTTGGCGCATAGATTTATGTAACCTAATTGCAATAATGAGTGCAAATTTACAAAAAGCGATTAAACTGTCAATATGAGAATCAATTATATACGATACCCAAACGGATTTAAATACCGTTTTACAAAATCCCACAAGAACAGAAAACTTATTTGAAGTACTTTATATAAATTGGGTTATCCTATTTCTTCTTTTTATCTCTACAGAAACCGCTATACACTACTTTAAGTATTTCATATATTTTACATTAAAACAATTACTTACATTTAAATATTATCAATAATTTCGACTATTTATTTAAAAAAACCCAATATTCTATCACTTCTACGTTTTAAGAAAAAGAACACTCTTCCTCATTTACCCTAAAATATAGCTACTTACTTGTGTGCTGTTTTTTATGAAAATTATACGATATTCAAAATTTAATTAACAACTAAAAATTAACTATAAAGGATGACTGTTAATATTAATATCTTAAGTAGACAATCGTGAAAATCCTAAGTTTCCGAGACACCTGATACTAAAAAACATCAATAAAATTCCTTATAGGAAAGGAATGGTATAAAACAAAAACACAAAAGGTGTGTATAAATTGTCTATACCTTTATGTAAAAACCGAACATTTCGCACTCACAATTCAACTTAAATCCACTTGAAATTAGTAAAGATTTTTCACAAAAAATAAAATTTCGTAATAACTATGATATTTGTTATCAATTTATAGCTATAAATACCTATTTTTATCAAAATTTTTAAAAATTATGAGTCAAATTATCACTTTTGGTGAAGTTTTAATGCGTTTATCACCACAGGGAAACAAGAAATTTATCCAATCTAATTTATTAGAATTTTATTTTGGAGGAACAGAGGTTAATGTGTCTATTTCTATTGCTAATTTTGGTGGAGATGTAAAGCACATTAGCAGTATTTCTAACGATTTTGTTGGTGATACAGCCATTTCTTATTTACGTAAATTTGGAGTTGACACTTCAGCAGTTGTACGTTCAAAAAGACCTTTGGGTGTTTACTTTTTAGAAGTTGGAGCGGTGATGCGCCCAAGCACTATTTCTTATAATCGTTCACATTCAGCTTTTTCTGAAATTAAACCATCTATGGTAAATTGGGAACAATCTTTAGAAGGTGGAAAATGGTTTCATTGGACAGGAATTACGCCTGCTCTTTGCAAAGGTGGTTATGAGACCTTAAAGGAAGGATTGATTTTAGCTCGAAAAAAAGGAATGACGATTTCGGCAGATCCAACCTACCGTAAAGGTTTATGGCAATATGGTGAAGAGGCTAAAGATGTGCTTTCTGACTTATTAAATTATTCTACTATTTTTATTGGTGGTGTAAATGAAATAAATGAAGTTTTAGGTACAAATTTCAGTTATTCAGAAGAAGATTTTATTGAAGCTAGCAAACAATTGATGATTACATATCCTTCTATTGAAAAGGTTTTTGACAAAATTAGAACGGCTGTAAATTCATCATGGAATAAAATTAGAGCGCGTATGTGGAATGGTAAAGAATTTAGAGAAACGGAAGATTTAGATATTACTCACGTAATTGACAGAATTGGAACTGGCGATGCTTTTGCTGCTGGCTTAATTTATGGATTACAACATTATGACGACTATAAATCTATGGAATTTGCAAGTGCTGCAAGCGCCTTAAAACACACCTATGAAGGTGATGTTAACTTCTCTACCGTTGCTGAAGTTACTGGCTTATTAGACGGGAATATATCTGGAAGATTTAATAGATAATTAAGGTTTCCTTAAATACACAACCCAATAGTACATCCGAAAATAAAATGTACTATTGGGTTTTTTATTTTTTACCTATGATGAACAAGATTTTATAAGTAGAAATCTTAACTTTTAAAATTCTGAACAACTATTTCTTTCACTTTTTTATTAAGTGCATTCATCCCACTATAACTAGTATGTTCTAAAACAATAATAACCAAATCATCTTTTGGATATTGCTTTAATGAAGTGCTAAAACCATTCCATTTACCGTAATGGTAAATGGCATCATCGTCTTTGTTGTCAATTCTAAAACCAAAACCATAAGGCACTTCTTTACCTGAATTGGTAATGCCTTTTGAGTACATTAAACTTAAAGATTCTGTTGAAATTAGCTTACCAGTATTGAGCCCATTAATCCATTTAAACAAATCTTCACAAGTAGAATACACATTTTTATCTCCTACAACTCTATCATTTACGGTGGTATTTATTTTTAAATGATTTCTACCTTTATACAATCTAAATCCGTCTAATTGATTCTCTGCACAATCCTCCCCCAAGCAATAAACATAGGAATTTTCCATTCCTAGAGGATCAAAAATATTTTCTTTTAAAAACTGATCAAAACTAATTCCTGAAAGTTTTTCGACAATAGATGCTAACACCAAATATCCCGTATTAGAATACTCAAAAGCATTTCCTGGCTTGTAATTTCGTTGCACATTACTAGTTTCAAGTAAGTGCATTATTTCACTATTCGTCGGAGCCTTTTCATTACTCCAAAAATTTTCAGCTACCCAAAAATACTTTGGCAATCCAGCGGTATGGTTCAATAAATTTTTTATGGTGACATGCTCGTATGGGAAATTTGGAAAATACTTTTTAACAGAATCAGATAATTCAATTTGATTTCTTTCATATAGCAACATAATTGCCGCTGCTGTAAATTGCTTACTTACGGATGCCAATTGAAAAATAGAAGACTCATTTATAGGTGCCTTTTTACCAAAATCTGCATACCCAACTTGATTTTCATAAATAATTTTACCGTTTTTAGCAACTAACAAAGATCCGTTAAAATCGTTAAATTTATGAAGTCGTTCTAAATATTCATCTAATTTTAATTGTGTAGACTTTGTTTCTTCTTTCGTATATCTTTCAACTTGAAATTTATTTTCCTTCGTTAATGGAACAATTTTTCTAGTAATTTCAGAAGGCTTATAATTAGAACTTCTAAATATAATACTCGCAAAAATAATACAAGTAATCGTAAAATATTTAATGTAGTTTTTCAATTGAAGCCTTTAGGGTTTTGAGGCTGCAAATTAACAATCTATTTTATTCTATCAAAGTACTATTGTTACTTTTAAGAAAAATTGACTCACCTTAAAAAAGCAATACATATTATTAAGTAAAATGAATATAAAAATTAAACTATTATCAAATAATCCTGAAAAAACCCTTAATAAACTTTAAAAATCTGAATCATTATTTTCTATTAATAACGTGTAAGATAGCGTCTGTTTTAAAGATAGAACTTTATAAAATATGTTGAATTAGCAAAAAACAACTGTACAGTACAAAATTATTCGGCTTATCACAGCTTAACAAGTCACTCAATTAAAAAAACTTGTAAAAACTAAAAACAACTAACCACGCTCTGATTAATTACCTATTTAAAAACATTCAATTTACCCATAAAAAAAGCCTTTCTAAAATAAATTAGGAAGGCTTTTGTTTTAATGTTTTATGATATTACGTTGGATCTTCACCATCCTTTAAAGGCGTAGTTTGAAGCACAAAATCCTCCTCATATCCTGGTTTGCTATAATCATAAGCCCAACGATGAACTGTTGGTATTTCACCTGGCCAGTTTCCGTGAACGTGTTCTACAGGAGTTGTCCATTCCAAAGTATTCGCATTCCAAGGGTTTTGCTCTGCTTTTTTTCCTTTGTAAATACTGATAAAGAAATTTGCTAAGAATATAAGTTGAGCTGCACCACCCAAAATAGCAAATAATGTAATTACAATATTTACATCAGCTACATCATCAAATAATGGAAATGCTGTGTTAGCATAATATCTACGAGGTAAACCTGCTAAACCAATAAAATGCATTGGGAAAAACACACCGTATGCAGCAACTACAGTAATCCAAAAATGCCAATATCCTAATGTTTTACTCATCATTCTACCATACATTTTAGGGAACCAATGATAAACTCCTGCAAACATCCCGTAAATTGCAGAAACCCCCATTACTAAATGGAAATGAGCTACTACAAAATATGTATCATGAACATTAATATCTAAAGCACTGTCTCCTAATACAATTCCTGTTAATCCTCCTGAAATAAATGTTGAAACAAACCCAATCGAAAACAGCATAGCTGGATTCATTTGTAAATTTCCTTTCCACATAGTAGTTATCCAGTTAAATGCTTTTACCGCTGAAGGAATCGCAATTAACAATGTTGTAAAGGTAAATACTGAACCTAAAAATGGATTCATTCCAGACACAAACATGTGGTGGCCCCAAACAATAGTTGATAAAAATGCAATTGCTATAATCGATCCAATCATTGCTCTATACCCAAAAATTGGCTTACGCGAATTTACAGCCATCACTTCTGAAACAATTCCCATAGCTGGTAATATTACAATGTAAACTTCAGGATGCCCTAAAAACCAGAATAAATGTTCAAATAATACGGGAGATCCTCCTTGATAATGCAATACTTCACCTTGAATGAAAATATCTGATAAAAAGAATGAAGTTCCAAAACTTCTATCGAAAATCAACAATAAAGCTGCTGATAAAAGTACAGGAAACGAAACCACACCAATAATAGCTGTTACAAAAAACGCCCAAATTGTTAATGGTAAACGTGTCATTTTCATTCCAACAGTTCTTAAATTTAAGACTGTAACAATATAATTTAATGCACCAATTAAAGACGATGCAATAAATATAGCCATTGAAATTAACCAAAGCGTCATTCCTAATCCTGAACCAGGAATCGCTTGAGGCAAGGCACTTAATGGTGGATAAATTGTCCATCCTGCTGATGCGGGTCCGGCTTCAATAAATAGTGATGAAACCATAATAATACTAGACAAGAAGAATAACCAATACGATACCATATTCAAAAACCCTGAAGCCATATCACGTGCTCCAATTTGCAATGGAATTAATAAGTTACTAAAAGTTCCACTTAAACCTGCCGTTAAAACAAAGAACACCATAATTGTTCCATGGATAGTTACCAAGGCCAAATAAATATCTGGAGACATAACTCCTCCATCTTGATGATGTCCTAAAAATGCTTCAATGATAGTAAATGAGGTATCTGGCCAAGCAATTTGTAAACGAAATAACATAGACATTAGCACCCCTATAATTCCCATAAAAATACCAGTAACTAAATACTGTTTAGAAATCATTTTATGGTCAGTACTAAAAACGTATTTTGTGATAAATGTTTCTTTATGATGATCTGACATATTTTATATTTTTTTAGTAGCGTAGTAATATATTTTATTGAACAACTTGTGCCATCGTTTTTTGTTCGGCCAGCCAAGTATTAAATTGAGCTTCTTCTTCCACCACAATTTTCATTTGCATGTTGTAGTGAGAAGCACCACATATTTTATTACATAATAACAAGTAATCAAATACATAAGGATCTTCGCCTTTTTCAGCTCTAACTTTGTTGATACCATCAACTTTAGCAATTGTTTTATCATTCAAACGCATTTCTTCAGTTGTCATACTTGGTGTAAAAGCAAACTCAGTAACCATTCCTGGCACACAGTTCATTTGAGCTCTAAAGTGAGGCATATATGCTGAATGTAAAACATCTTGAGAACGAAATTTGAAAATAACTTTTCTTCCTTTTGGCAAACGTAATTCACGAGTAGGAATGTCATCTAACGCATTTTTATCAGTCATATCTACACCCATTGTGTTGATTCCTTCTATATTTCTAACATTCGCTAAACCCAATTCATTATCAGAACCCGCATAGCGTGCTTCCCATTGAAATTGTTTTGCATATACTTCAATAATTAAAGGATTTTCAGCATCTGATGAATCCATCACATCATTCCAAACTGTTAAACCATACAATACCAATCCCGATAAAACTACTGCAGGAACAACGGTCCATATAGTTTCCAATTTATGACTATCTGCATAAAATAATGCTTTTCTACCATTAATACCACGGTATTTAAAAGCAAAGTAGAACAATAAAAATTGAGTGATTGCTTGTACAACAAGAATCAACACCATTGTAATTACATAAAGTGTGTCGTATTTTTCACCTTCTAAAGAGGCTGAATCTGGTAAAAGAATAACCGAATATTTCCAAAATGAAAAAATCATTAAACCATAAAAGAATACTCCGAACGCAGCAAATAAAATACCTTGCGTGTTATTATCCTTCTCAGTTGCAATTACACTTTTCAAATTTAATATACTTGCTATTTGCCATATAGCTACGGCTATTACAATAGCAAGTAATACATAAAGTATTGCTGTCATATTTTTTTAGTTGTTAGTAGTGTGATTCAAATATAAAAAAAATCCTGAATAATTAGAATTCAGGATCCTTTTTATACTTTATAATATATTAATAATGAAAGTGTTCACTTTCTTTTATAAAAGGATTTCCTTTCGCCAATAAAGGAGCCTTTGTTAATGTAGTAAATACTACATAAATAAACAAACCTAATACCAATAACATAGAGCTGATTTCTGAAATTCCGAAGAACCATTGATCACCAACTGTCGCTGGCATAATCATTACAAAAATATCAATGTAATGACCAATTAAAATGATAATCCCAGTACAAACAATAAACCAGTTTACACGTTTAAAGTCGCTATTCATTAACATTAATAATGGGAAAACAAAATTTAATACCACCATTCCTAAAAACGGTAATTTATAATCTTCAAATCTTGAAGCAAAGTAAGTTACCTCTTCTGGAATATTTGCATACCATATTAACATAAATTGAGAGAACCATAAATATGTCCAGAAAATACTGAATCCAAACATAAATTTAGCTAAATCATGTAGGTGACTATTATTTACAAAATCTAAATGCCCTTTCCCTTTTAAGTAAATTGTAACTAATGCAATAGTTGTAATTGCAGATACAAACATACTTGCAAATACATACCATCCAAATAAGGTACTAAACCAATGTGGGTCTAATGACATAATCCAATCCCAAGACATCATAGATTCAGAAACTAAAAAGAATACTAAGAAGAATGCTGAAGTTTTAAACAACTTATTGTAATTCGTTATATCCGTTGCATTGTCTTGAGCTAACGTTAATTTTCGAGCATATTGTCTATAGGCAATCCAACCAGCAATATAAATTACTGCTCTTATTAAAAAGAACGGTACATTTAAGTATCCTACTTTATTTTGAATTAATTCATCATTTGCAACAACTTCTGGATCCATCCAAACAAATAAATGGTTTAAGTGAAGTGAAGACAATACGAAAAATACAAATAGCAATACAGCTCCTACTGGTAAATAACCAGTAATTCCTTCCATAACTCTAAACAATACTACTGGCCAACCAGCTTGTGAAGCATGTTGAATGGCATAAAATGCTAATGCTCCCAATGATATCATAAAGAAGAAAAACAAGGCAACATATAATGCTGACCATGGTTTATTTTTTAAATAATGATAAGCATGTTCTGCATGTGTATCTGCATCGTGTGCAGCCTCCGCATGAGCATCTTTTGGCGCGTCAGGTGAAGCTACTTCATGAGTTGCAGCTGCTTCTCCATGAGCGCTATGACTATCTTCTAACATTACTTTAACATCTTCTACCGAATTTGGCGTAGATAAGAAACCGTAGGTTACCCCTATCAGTCCTATAATCATTAAAGCAAATGAAAGATTTTTTAATTTACTTGAAAAGGTATACATATCTAATAATTCTAACTTAGTAAAATGTTATTTTAATAATTCGTTTCTTAACTGCTCCACATACATGGTAACTTGCCAACGTTCTTGAGCAGTTAATTGAGAAGAGTGTGATCCCATCATATTTCTACCATACATAATTACATGGTGAATACTTCCTTCGGTAATTTCTCTATCTTTATAATTAGGAACCCCTAAAAACTTGTCTCTTTTTACCAATTCTCCATCACCAGCACCTGCTGCTCCGTGACAAGAAGTACAATAAATGTCATACATTTTTTTACCGTTTGCTAAATTCCCTTCATTTTTCTCTAAAGGGTTTACCGCTCCTATTTTAGCAGCTTCATAACCAGCATCTGTGTTTTCATAATCATAAGGCACTTGACCTCTTGCTATGGTTCCTTCCACTGGTAATTGAGTTGTCATCCCATTGGCATAGTTCGGGTTTTGAGAATATGTTTCATATCCAACCGACTTATACATATCTGGCATATATTGATAGTTTGGCTTTGTCTTATCCGACCAACAAGATGTTAACACCATGCTAAAAACCAATACAATTGTTATTTTAAAAATCTGTTTCATCTTAATTAGTCTTTTCAGTTACTTTAATTTCAACAGTTCCTGTATTTTCTAAAAATGTAATTAACTCTTGTTCATTTCCGTCAACAGTTACTTCCATTACAAACATATCATCTGTAGTTCTAGGATCAGGATTTTCTGCTTCTTTAAATGGCCAAAGTCTACTTCTCATATAAAATGTGATTACCATTAAATGCGCGGCAAAAAACACCGACAATTCAAACATAATTGGCACAAAAGCTGGCATATTTAAAACAAAACTAAAACTTGGTTTTCCTCCAATATCTTGCGGCCATTGATCAATCATCATATAATTCATCATCCAAATAGAAAAAGCTAAACCAACACAACCATACATAAAAGCTGTAATTGCTAATCTAGTTCCCTTTAAACCCATCGCTTTATCTAACCCGTGAACAGGAAACGGAGTGTACACTTCTGCAATATGATAATTTGCTGCACGTACCTCTTTAACGGCATCCATCAGAATGTCATCGTCGTTATACATTGCTTGTATTACTTTTGAGCTCATATTTACCCTTGATTTTTTAAGTTTGTAGCTTGACCTGCCCAATCATCACGTAATGCTCTTCCTTTAAAAGAATCTAGTAATGAATCTAACAAATCATACTCTTTTTCCGTCATTTTACTCACTTGTTCGAAACTAAAAATACCAATTTCATTTAAAGTTTCTTCTAATTTTGGACCAACTCCACTTATTAGTTTCAAATCATCTACCTTTTGAGTTGCAGCATCAAAAATACCTAAAGCACTTAATAAGCTATTTTTATTTTCTGATAAATCTACAACTACTTCTTCCGAAGAAGTTACAACAGCAGCCGCTTTTACAACTTTTTGAGGTGCAGGATTTTTACCACCTTCATCTCTATGTAATTTATAAAACTGTCCTGAAGATTTCAAAATTGATTTTACTTCAGCTTGTGCAATTACTGGGAATGTTCTTGCATACAATAAGAATAATACAAAAAAGAATCCAATTGTTCCAACATAAATTCCAATATCAACAAAAGTTGGAGAGAACATTGTCCAAGATGATGGTAAGTAATCTCTATGTAATGATGTTACAATAATTACAAAACGCTCAAACCACATTCCAATGTTTACAACAATAGAAATAATGAAAGAGAATGTAATACTTTGTCTTAATCTTTTTGACCACATAAATTGTGGCGAAAACACGTTACAACTCATCATTAATAAATATGCCCACCAGTAAGGACCTGTTGCTCTATTTAAAAACGCGTATTGTTCATATTCAACACCTGAATACCAAGCGATAAACAACTCCGTAATATAGGCACATCCAACAATAGAACCTGTAATCATAATTACAATGTTCATTAATTCAATATGTTGTTTTGTAATGTATGCTTCTAAGTTAGAAACTTTTCTCATTATAATTAACAAGGTGTTTACCATTGCAAATCCTGAAAATACCGCTCCAGCAACAAAGTATGGAGGGAAAATAGTTGTATGCCAACCTGGAATAACAGAAGTAGCAAAGTCAAAAGATACAATTGTATGTACAGAAAGTACTAAAGGTGTTGCCAAACCAGCTAACACTAAAGATACTTCTTCAAAACGTTGCCAGTCTTTGGCTCTACCAGTCCATCCAAAACTTAATAAGCTATATATTTTCTTTTGGAAAGGTCTCACAGCTCTATCACGTAACATGGCAAAATCAGGTAATAAACCAGTCCACCAGAAAACTAATGATACTGATAAATAAGTAGAAATTGCGAACACGTCCCATAATAAAGGAGAGTTAAAGTTTGTCCATAAAGTACCAAATTGGTTTGGAATAGGTAATACGAAATGTGCATTCCATACACGTCCCATATGTATTACAGGGAATAAACCCGCTTGAACTACGGAAAAAATTGTCATTGCTTCCGCAGAACGGTTAATACCCATTCTCCATTTTTGACGGAATAATAAAAGTACAGCAGAAATTAATGTACCCGCGTGACCGATACCAACCCACCATACGAAGTTTGTGATATCCCAAGCCCAACCAACGGTCTTATTTAATCCCCAAACTCCAATTCCTGTTCCTATAGTGTAAAAGATTGATCCCAATCCCCACAAAAAGGCTACTAATGCAATTGAAAATGCAATCCACCATAATTTATTTGCCTTACCTTCTACAGGAGCCGCCACTTCAACAGTAATGTCGTGGTAGCTTTTGTCCCCAATAATTAAAGGTCTTCTAATAGGTGCTTCGTAATGAGACGCCATATGCTTATTTAATTATCTATTATTATTAATTTATGCTTCTTGTGTATTTCTAACCTTCACGTGGTAAACAACATTTGGTTTTGTACCAACTTGCTCTAATAAATGATATGCTCTTTTATCATTTGCTAATGCTGTTACAGTATCCTCTTGTTTATTTACATCGCCAAATACCATTGCTCCCGTACTACATGCATTTGAACACGCAGTTGAAAATTCATTCGTATTAACAGGTCTTCCCTCTTTTTTAGCCTTTAAAATTGTAGCTTGTGTCATTTGAATACACATTGAACATTTTTCCATTACTCCACGTGAACGAACAGTAACATCCGGGTTTAATACCATTTTACCTAAATCGTCATTCATATTGAAATCAAATTCGCTGTTGTTTGGATAATTAAACCAGTTAAACCTACGTACTTTATAAGGACAGTTGTTTGCACAATATCTTGTACCTACACAACGGTTATATGCCATTTGGTTTTGACCTTGACGACCGTGTGATGTTGCGGCTACTGGACAAACTGTTTCACAAGGTGCGTGATTACAGTGTTGACACATTACTGGTTGAAATGCTACTGAAGGATTTTCAGAAGGATCTTCCAACTCTGCCATTGCATTTTTATATCCAGAAACTCCTTTTCCGTTTTCTTTTTTCTCATTATCTCCAGCAAAATCCTCTTCGTGAGAATAATATCTATCGATACGTAACCAGTGCATATCACGAGATTTTCTAATCTCATCTTTCCCTACAACTGGCACATTATTTTCAGCGTGACAAGCAATTACACAAGCCCCACATCCTGTACACGCATTTAAATCTATCGAAAGATTAAAATGATGTCCAACACTTCTATCAAAAGAGTCCCATAAATCTACACTTGTTGCATCTACTTCATTATGGTTTAAAGATACTTTAGGTACTTTATTCCATATTTCAGAAGCTACATTGTTATAGTCATTTATCGTTGTTTCTTTTATGATATCACCTCTACCCATTAAGGTATTTTGTAACTGTACACACGCAAATTCGTGCTCACCAGCAACAACTTTTACCGAAACATTTGGTTGAAATGTATTAAATCCGTTGTAAAATTTATAGGCATTTTTCCCAGTTTGCATCTCCGCTTTCAACCCTTTCGTACGTCCGTAACCAAAAGCTAAACCAAGAGAACCTTTTGCTTGTCCTGGTTGAATTAAAGCAGGTAAAACCTCTTTAATCCCGTTTACAGTTACCTCAACTAAACTACCGTTTAAAGCTCCATTTGCAACGTGATGATTTTCCACACCAATAGCAACTGCATCTGCTTTTGAAATAGTTATGTAATTGTCCCAAGAAGTTCTTGTAATTGGATCTGGAAACTCTTGTAACCAAGGATTATTGGCCATTTGACCATCACCTAAACCAATTTTTGTATATAAAGCAAGCTCAAAATCACTTCCTTTTATTGAAGCTAAAGCTGTTCCTGCAGCATCAATATCTACTTCTAAAGCTGTTACTCCTGAACTAACTTCAGTTGTAAAAACTCCATCGTGTAATGCTTGATTCCAAGAAGTACCACCTAAAACATCAGCAGTCCAAGAATTTTTTAAGAAATCATAATATGTTGAAGTACTACCTGTCCACGCTAATAAACCGTCTTGAAATTGACGTGTATTAAACAATGGCTTAATAGTAGGTTGCATTAGGCTGTAATGTCCTTTTTTAATCACAACATCACCCCAAGACTCTAAATAATGAGGAGTTGCCAATGCATATTGAACTGCGTTTGCAGTTTCATTATCTTGCATAGAAAATGCAACTGATAATTTTACTTTTTTCAATCCTTCCACAAATTCTGATGAATTTGGTAAAGAATACACTGGGTTTGAACCGTTAATAATAACTGCTCCCACTTTACCAGCATTCATATCCGCAATTAATTGAGCCACTTGAGCATCACTTCCTTTACGAACATTTTTAGTGGTAACTACATCCATTACTTCACTAGCAATATGCTTATTGATTGCTAATGCTAATAATTGTGCGTTTTTATCTTGAATTCCAGTTAAAACAACCGCTTTAGTTCCAGCTGCTTTAATTTGTGCAGCCGCACTTAGAATTGCATCGTTTAACGGACTTGCTTCTCTTGTTGAAATACCTTTTACAACAGCGTTGTATAATTTAATCAATGCTAAGTTTTGCTCTGAAGGTTTCACCATAATACGTTTATCTGCATTTGCACCAGATAAAGACATATTAGATTCGAATTGGATATGGCGAGACATTTTTCCTACTGAGCCTGTCGAAGTATGAGGAACACGTCCTTTTGAATACCCAACTTCAAAACCACCTCCTTGAAAATCGCCTAAGAAGTCCGCTCCAATTGAAACAATTACTTCTGCATTTTCCATTTTATAATCAGGTAACGCTCTTGAACCGTACATAGCTTCAAAAGCATCTAAAGCAGCAGATTCAGAAACTGCATCATATACAATATGATTTACCGTTCCGAAAGTTTCACCTAATTTGGCAATTAACTTTTTATTTGAGGGACTTGCACATGTTCCAGTTACTACTGCAATTGGCAATCCTGCTTCTTTAATTTCATTTAATTTAGCAATAATTTGAGCATCTGCATCCGCCCAAGAAACCTCAGCACCATTCGCTTTTGGTCCTTTTAAACGAAGACTATCATATAAAGACAATACAGACGCTTGCACACGTGCATTTGTGCTTCCGTTCGCTTCTTTGTTAGGTTCAATTTTAATTGGACGACCTTCTCTTACTTTTACTAATACATTTGCAAAATCAAAACCATCAGCCATTGTTGTTGCATAATATTCAGCAACACCAGGAATAATATCATCTGGTTTGATAATATAAGGTATAGATTTTACAACTGGACCTTCACACGCTGCTAATGAAGCTGCAGCAGTTGTAAATCCAACATACTTTAAAAAGTCTCTACGTGTAGTTGATGAAGTTTCTAACGTTTCTTTATTTCCTAAAAATTCAGCTGTAGGAATTTCTTCAACAAACTCGTTATTTTTTAACGTATCAACAATCAAGCTATTTTCGTTTAGCTCTTCAACACTTTTCCAGTATTTTTTGTTTGATGCCATTTTATATCTTGTTATTTACTTTGATCATTAATATTAATAGTGACATTTTCCGCACTCTAATCCTCCCATTTGTGCTGCAGTCACCTCTTTAACACCGTATTTTTTAGCCAATTGATCGTGGATGTTTTTGTAGTACCCATTTTCAGTCAAATCAACTTTAGTTTCGCGGTGACAGTCAATACACCATCCCATTGTTAATGGAGAGAACTGACGCATTTCGTGCATTTCTTCCACAGGACCGTGACATTTTTGACAATCTAAACCGGCAACCGTTACGTGTTGTGAGTGATTATAATAAGCGAAATCTGCTAAATTGTGAATACGAACCCATTCGATTGGTTTTTGCTCATAACCCTCAATGTATTTCACATTTTCTTTATCCCAACCTACCGCATCATATATTTTTTGAATTTCCTTATCCAAATCTTCTTTTGTATGACCATCAAATAATTCTCCATTATATTCAGAAATTGATTTATGACAGTTCATACAAACGTTTGCTGTAGGAATTCCAGAAGCTTTACTATGTTTTGCTGAAGAGTGACAATATTGACAATCTATTTTATTATCCCCTGCGTGAACTGCGTGAGAAAAAGCAATTGGCTGAATTGGTTGATAGCCTTCATTTACATCAATTTGAAACAACCAGCCAAACAACAACCAAGCACTTAGTAACAAACCAAAAATTACAGCTAAGAAACGCAAGAAAGGATTGAAAATCAATGATTTCAACATACTTTCCGTTGACTCTTCACCTTCAACAGTTTTTTTGTTAGTAGTTGCAGCAACAATAATAGATAATAGTAAAAAAGCTAAAATAGTTATGGCCAATGTTGGAAGAACTCCAATACCTGGCTTGTTAAATATCTCTTCACTTCCTACAGTTGTTGTTGCAACAGCAGCTGGTTGAACATCGCCAACAGCTAAATATTTTAACAAGTTATCTAAATCTTCATCTGATAATTGAGAAAAAGGAGTCATTGCAGCAGGATTGCTATCTTGAACTTCTTTTGCTAATTTATCTCCCGAAGCAGCTAACGCATTGTTATCTTTTATCCAAGCTTTTAACCATTGAGCATCACGTTTTTCCGTAATTTTCAACAATTCAGGACCTATTAACTTCCCTTCCAACTTGTGACAAGCGGCACAATTTGTTTTAAAAATTTGTTTCCCTAGTTCAACACCTGGATCAACTTCTGTAGACACAACCCCAGCTACAGGAGCTGCTTCACCTTTTGTATAAGCTAAAACATCAATAATATCTTGATCAGATAATTGAGGGTTAGCCGTCATTGGCAATTTGTTGTTTTCTTCATAAACTTGAATAGCAAGTTTATCCCCTGATTTAATCATTCCTGGACTATCTTTAATCCAAGAAATTAACCAATCTTGATCCCTTTTTTCAGTAATCCCCTGTAATGCAGGACCTACTAATTTTTTATCCAACTTATGACAAGCTGCACATGTGCTTTTGAAGATCTTCTCCCCATTAGCAACATCGCCCTCTTGAGCAGACAAGTTGAGTGAAAATAATAAAAGGAAAGCAAGACTATTAACGACTAGTCTTGATAATGGACTGTGTAATTTCACACTTTTCATACTTAAAAAAAATCTTTTCTTTCTTGTTTGGTACACTTTTTTCATAATAAAAATATGATTTAAGTCATATTTTAAATATGTTTTGACAAAAGTACTATTAATAACCAAAACTAAAAATCTAAAAATTGTGTTAAAGTTAATTTATATTCATTCTAAATAAAATATTAACTATGTGTATTCCAAGGATAATTCTAAATTTGAACAAAAATTAAAATTTATATGAATATTTTATCAAAAAGGCCATTTATTATTGCTATTATGCTCATTTTATTAAGCATAACTAATATTCACGCTCAAACCGAAAGTGAAAAAATAGACAAATTAATTGAACAAAAAAGAGCATTTAACAAGAAAAATAAGAATTCTTCAGGCTTTAAAATTCAAATTTACAACGGAGACGAGGGAAATGCTAAAAGAATTCAACGTGATTTCGATGCGATTTTCCCTGAATACAAATCTATAATTGCTTATAAATCACCTGAGTGGAAAACACAAGTTGGCCCATTTAAAACCCGATTGGAAGCAGATAGAACTTTATTAAGACTTAAACAAGAATATAGAGGTGCTATAGTTATTGAAGAAAAAAATTAAACAACTCTATTTAAACGTTCAAATAATCGTTTTTTTAGATTTGAATAATTTACGATTGTTTCCATAATTTGCTCCCTTTCGTCAGCTATATTAGTAGAAGACATGAGGGAGTTTATTTTTTCTTCAATTAACACTCTTCTTAAATTATAAATGGCATCTAACACCATTTTAGACAAATAACTTTCTTTACTTTTTGTAATAATATCTTTTCGTTCCCAATTGCTCAATACATATTTTTCATCATCCATTAGTATATTGGTAACCATTAAAGAAATTTCCTGATTTTTACTATTTACCAAGGTATCAACAGATATTGGCTTCTCGAGATTTAATTGTTCTATAATTTTATAGTAAATATTTCTAAAAGTAGGATCTGTAAATTCAATTTCATCATCTTGTAAATTCAAATACACTTCTTTTGAAACAATATTGGTAACAATAACCTTTTTTAGTTTTTCAGGTTTTTTAGCATCATAATTATCGGGAATTTCATAATCCACAAAATCAACTTCATTGTTTCCATACAACAACAAAATTTTAATAATTTCTAATTCGTATTTTTTAAGTTCATTAACCTTTTGTGGCTTTACCGTTCTTTCTACCGAAAACGCTTCTGGATATAGCACATCTAACGGCGGCTCATTTGGGTCAGGACCTGGTGATTTGGCATCTCTTTGAACCTTATTATTAATCTGTGCCAATTCATCAAATAGTACAGATTCCGAAATATCCATAATTCGGGAACATTCTTGCACATATACTTCACGCTGAATTCTATCTGGAATTTTAGAAATACTAACAACAATATCTCTAATTAATCCTGCTTTTTTAACAGGATCATTTTTGGCTTCATCCATTAATAATGAAACCTTAAAATTGATAAAATCTTGAGAATTTTGAATTAAATATTCCTTTAATTCTTCAGTGCCAAGCTTTTTTGAAAAACTATCCGGATCATCGCCTTCAGGAAAAATTAACACCCGAACATTCATTCCTTGTTCTAAAATTAAATCGATACCACGAATAGAAGCTCGAATACCAGCGGCATCACCATCAAATAAAATGGTAATATTTTTGGTTAAGCGGTTTATCAATCGAATTTGATTTTCTGTTAAGGCAGTTCCTGAGGAAGCCACCACATTCTCCACACCTTTTTGATGCATTGAAATAACATCGGTGTAACCTTCAACTAAATAACAATTATCTTCTTTAGCAATGCTTTGCTTGGCATAATGAATACCATATAATACGTTGCTTTTATGATAAATTGGGCTATCGGGAGAGTTTAAATATTTGGCTGCTTTTTTATCGCTGACTAAAATTCGCCCACCAAAACCCAACACACGACCACTCATACTATGGATTGGGAACAACACACGACCTTTAAAACGATCAAAATGTTTTTGACTATTTGGCGCTGATAAATCCTGCTTTACAATAGTTAAACCTGTGCCTTCTAAATATTTTAAATTGTACCCTTTATTTAATGCTTCGTTAGAAAAAGCTTCCCATTCGTTTAAAGCATACCCTAATTGAAACTTTTTAATGGTTTCATCAGTAAAACCACGTTCTTTAAAATAACTTAATCCAATTGCTTTTCCTTGCGGATCTTCAATTAAAATCCGATGAAAATAATCGCGTGCGAATTCCGACACCAAATACATACTCTCTTTTTCATCTGCAAATTCTTTTTGCTCATCAGTTTGCTCGGTTTCATCAATTTCAATATTGTATTTTTTGGCTAAAAACCGAATCGCTTCTGGATACGAATAATGCTCGTGTTCCATTAAAAATGAAATAGCATTCCCTCCTTTTCCAGTACTAAAATCCTTCCAAATTTGCTTCACTGGCGACACCATAAATGACGGTGAACGCTCTTCGGAAAAAGGACTTAACCCTTTGAAGTTACTACCAGACTTTTTTAAATTCACAAATTCACCGATAACCTCCTCTACTCGAGCAGTTTCAAAAACTCTGTCAATGGTTTCTCTGGAAATCAAAACAATTTTGGTGTTTGGTGTTTGGTGTTTGGCTTTTTAAAAGTTAAACCTAACAGTTTTGAAAACTATTAGGTTTAACTTTTACCTTTTCGCTAAATTTTACGAAACCGCCTTTAATTTCTTTATGGTCGATTTATTTATTTTATGCTCAGCATATTGTCTGCTTACTACTAATTCTTTTTCATCAGCACCTGGCATTTCAAACATAGCATCTGTTAGAATAGCTTCACAAAGAGAACGCAATCCACGCGCTCCTAATTTATATTCAACCGCTTTCTCTACAATATACATTAAGGCATCTTCTTCAATAGAAAATTCAATTTCATCCATTTCAAACAATTTTTTATATTGTTTGATAATGGAGTTTTTAGGCTCCGTTAAAATAGCTCTTAGCGTTTCAGCATCTAACGGATCCATATGTGTAAGTACTGGTAAACGACCAATAATTTCAGGAATTAATCCAAATTCTTTTAAATCCTTTGGAATAATATATTTCAATAAATTAGTTTCATCTACCTTATCTACTTTTATAGAAGCACTATATCCAACTGCTTGACGGTTTAATCGCTTTCCAATAACTCTATCAATTCCTGAAAAAGCACCACCAGCAATAAATAGGATGTTTTTTGTATTGACTTCAATAAACTTTTGATCTGGATGTTTTCTTCCACCTTTTGGCGGAACATTAACTACAGAACCTTCTAATAATTTTAGTAAAGCTTGTTGTACACCTTCACCAGAAACATCTCGTGTAATAGAAGGATTATCACCTTTACGTGCAATTTTATCTATTTCATCAATAAATACAATTCCTTTTTCAGCTTTGGCTACATCATAATCTGCAGCTTGAAGTAAACGTGTTAAAATAGTTTCAACATCTTCACCAACATACCCAGCTTCCGTTAAAACCGTAGCATCTACAATACAAAAAGCTACATTTAGCATTTTTGCAATAGTTCGCGCAATTAATGTTTTTCCAGTTCCTGTTTCACCAACAATAATGATATTACTTTTTTCAATATCAATATCCTCTTCTTTAGAGGCTGGTTGTAACAACCGTTTATAATGATTGTAAACCGCAACTGCCATTACTCTTTTAGCATCGGTTTGCCCAATCATATACTGGTCAATAAACTCCTTTATTTCTTTTGGCTTTTTTAAAATTACATCAGAAGATAAGGATGAACTCTTATTTCCTGCAATTTCTTCCATTACAATTCCGTGTGCTTGTTCAATACATTTATCGCAAATATGCGCGTCTAAACCTGCAATAAGCAAATCTGTTTCTGGCTTTTTTCTACCACAAAATGAACATTCTAAAACCTCCTCTTTTGCCATTTACTTTTTTGTTATTTTTTTTAGTGAATTAGTATCTACTAATTCCAATTATTTTCTTGCTAATATTTCATCAATCATTCCATATTCTTTCGCTTCAGCAGCTTTCATCCAATAATCTCTATCAGAATCTGAAGTCACTTTTTCCATAGACTGACCAGAATGGTTTGAAATAATTTCATACAACTCTGTTTTCAATTTCATAATTTCACGCGCTGTAATTTCAATATCACTCGCTTGACCTTGCGCACCACCTAAAGGTTGATGAATCATAATACGAGAATGTGGTAATGCTGAACGCTTTCCTTTTTCACCTGCACACATTAAAACTGCACCCATAGATGCTGCCATACCTGTACAAATTGTAGCAACTTCTGGCTTAATAAACTGCATCGTATCATAAATACCCAAACCAGCATATACGCCACCTCCAGGTGAATTGATATAAATTGAAATATCTTTTGAATTATCTACACTTTCTAAAAATAATAATTGCGCTTGAATGATGTTTGCCACATAATCATCAATTGCAGTGCCCAAAAATATAATTCTATCCATCATTAAACGTGAAAACACATCCATTTGGGCAACATTTAGTTGACGCTCTTCAATAATATATGGAGTAACGCTGCTCACCAATTTATCATAATGCATGCTATTAATTCCGTGGTGTTTAGTCGCAAATTTTTTAAATTCTTTTCCGTAATCCATTTTTCAGGGTTTTAATAATTAGTCGGTAAAGATAAGAAGTATTTATTTATTTTATACTTTATTTATAATTCGAATAAAATATATCCTTCTTTTGTGACTCATGTCACATTACACCTATATGATTTTACTAAATTTACTATCATCAGATGTGTAAATAAAAACACAGAAATTTATGGATATTACTACAATAGTATCTGTGCACAATAAAAAAATAATTTATCCGATTTTAAATTGAATAAGCTCGATAAGCATTGATGTTATCGAGCTTTTTTTGAGCTATATTTCATAGAATTCAATATATTTGACTCTAATTTGAATCCTTTTTAATGAAAACCTTTACAAACTCCCTACTTCTATTTTTAATAGTTCAAACAGCTGTTTTTTCACAAAACTTTAGAGAAACACTTCAAACAATTGATGTGCAACACTATAAGCTAACTTTAGAAGTGTTAGATTCCACTAGTAGCATAAATGCCACTATGGATATTTCATTTAGATTGAAAAAAAATGTTCATACCGTTCAATTTGATTTTGTTCAAAAAGATTCATTAGGAGTTGGAATGGCTGTTGATTCAATTTCGGAAAATAATAAAATAATAACTTATTTACACGAAAATAATCAACTAAAAATAAGTGCCGATTCATTAAAAATAGACAGCCTTTACACGTTCTCCATTAATTATCATGGAATTCCAACTGATGGATTGATTATTAGTAACAATAAATTTGGAGATAAAACTATTTTTGGAGACAATTGGCCAAACAGAGCGCATCATTGGTTTCCGTGCATCGATCATCCCTCAGATAAAGCAACCGTTGAATATATTGTAACCGCCCCAAATACTTATCAAGTAATTGCCAATGGTATTAAAGTGGAAGAAACTAACTTATCAGATTCTAAAAAATTATACCATTATAAAACGTTCATACCGCTGCCAACAAAGGTAATGGTTATTGGCGTTGCCAAATTTGCGGTACAACAATCAGCCACTTTTAATCAAATTCCTGTTACAACTTGGGTGTATCCTCAAACAAAGCAAGAAGGATTTTTCGATTTTGAAAATGCGACAAGCATACTTCAATTTTTTACGGATAAAATTGGACCTTATCCTTTTGAAAAATTAGCCAATGTACAATCTAAAACCCGTTATGGAGGCATGGAAAATGCCAGTGCCATTTTTTATAATGAAAATTATGTTACTGGAAAACGAACTTTTGATGCTACTATCGCTCATGAAATAGCACACCAATGGTTTGGAAATTCGGTTTCAGAAATCGATTGGCCGCATATTTGGTTAAGTGAAGGTTTTGCTACTTATTTTGAAAATTTGTATATGTTACATTCCAAAGGTAATGTAGAATTTCAGAAGCGAATAAAAGCTGATAAAAATAAAATTATTGCTTTTTCAAAAAATCAGTTGACTCCTGTAGTCGATTTTAAAACGACCAATTTAATGGCGTTATTAAATCCAAATTCGTATGAAAAAGGCGGTTTTATTTTATATATGTTACATCAAAAAGTAGGTGAAGAAAATTTTTGGAATGGTATAAAACTATATTATGATACTTTTAAATATAAAAACGCCTTCACCAACGATTTTAAAAATACCATGAGTGCGGTTTCTGGGATGAATTTAGATCAATTTTTTAAACAATGGTTAGAACAAGCTGGTCATCCTATATTAAAAACAAGTTGGATTTATTATCAAAATAAATTAGGAATAATTATAGACCAAACGCAAGAAACTATTTTTAAATTTCCATTGGATGTTGAGTTAATTTATGAAGATGGTACTTCCGAAATTAAGACCATTGAAGTATTGAATAAATATGAACCACACGAAATACCGACTACTAATAACGTGGTAAAAGTAAACTTCGACCCAAATAATCGTTTATTAGTTGAGTTTGTAATAGAATAAATTGTGCCTATTATGGTTAAAAATGGTATTCATAAAAAGTGTTTCAATTTAATTAAAATTTAAGAAAACAATCGAATTAGAGATAACTTTCGAATTTTGTGTGTTTTAAGACTTATATTTGCACAAAATTAAAAACAATGACTTTTTCAGAATTAAATTTAAATCGATTTTTATTAAATGCGTTAGACGAAATGGGGTTTACAAACCCTACGCCTATTCAGGAAAAATCATTTTCAGTTATAATGAGTAGCAAAGATGTTATCGGAATCGCGCAAACCGGTACTGGAAAAACGTACGCATATTTATTACCAATTTTACGACAATTAACCTACTCCAACCAAAAAAACCCACGTGTTTTAATTGTGGTTCCTACCAGAGAATTGGTGGTTCAGGTGGTTCAAGAAATTAAAAACTTAACACCTTATATTAACATTCGGTATGCCGGAATTTATGGTGGAACGAACATAAACAACGATAAAAAAATTGTTTATGAAGGGTTGGATATTTTGGTTGCTACACCAGGAAGATTACTTGATTTGGCACTTGACCATATTTTAAAATTGAAAGACATTCAGAAATTAGTGATTGATGAAGTTGATGAAATGTTGAATTTAGGTTTTAAACCGCAGCTAACAACTTTATTGGATTTATTACCAAAAAAACGTCAGAATATTTTATTTTCTGCTACTACAACGCCAGAAGTTGATACGTTGTTAAGTGAATTTTTTAAATCTCCTGTTAAAATTACAGCAGGAGCTAGTGGAAGTCCTTTAGATACTATTGAACAACAAGCATTTCCTGTTCCTAATTTATATACTAAAATCAACTTTTTAGTACATTTATTAAAAGACACAGAAACCTTTCATAAGGTCTTAGTGTTTGTGAAAAATAAAAAGCACGCCAATTTATTGCATGATGAGTTACAACTAATTATGCCAAAAAAATCGCAGGTAATTCATTCTAACAAAACACAAAATTACCGATTGCGTTCTGTAAAAAACTTTGAAAACAATGTGTTTCCTGTGTTAATTGCTACGGATATTGTTGCACGTGGAATTGATTTAAGCAATGTTTCGCATGTTATTAACATGAATATTCCTAAAAAACCAGAAAATTATATTCATAGAATTGGTAGAACTGGTCGTGCTGAACAAAAAGGGACTTCTATTTCATTTTTCACAGAAAATGAAGCTGAATATTTAGGTGAAATTGAAGTGTTGATGAATCGTGAAATAGACGTGTATGATTTACCTGAAGCTATTGAAGTATCTGAACAGTTAATTGATGAAGAAATGCCTCGTGATGAATCGTCTTTTGAAATTTTAAACGATACACGTGAAACTTCAAAGGAATTAAAATCTGGTTTCCACGAAAAGAAAGACAAAAACAAAAAGGTAAATTTAGGAGGTTCTTACAGACGAGAAATTGCCAAAAAATACAAAAAACCTAAAACAAGAGGTCCAAAAAGGAAGTAGTAAATCCGTTTTCAAACACTAGATTTCTATTTTTTTATTACTTATTTTTATAGTTTTAAAATAAAAAGGGTTAATTTTAACCTTCGAATTATATTAACAGGATACTACTTACAACTTGTTACAACAACTAAACAATTTAAGCTTTTTATTTTTATAAAGTAGCGTGTTTAACCCATTGCAATTAGGTACTATTATTGTTAAATTAAGAATTAAAAAAATGGAAACTTTGAGCTTGGTGTATTATTCGCCAACAGGAACAACAGCAAAAATAGTTAAAGAGATAGGAATACACACAGGATTAAAACTTATTTCTGAACACAATATTGCCGAAAATAATATTGATTTACAAACTGAAAGAGATAATAATTGTCTCACTATAATTGGACTACCTGTATATGGCGGTCGATTGCCTTTAACAACTATTGAAGCCCTAAAAAAATTAAAGTCTAATCAATCGCCAATTGTAATTGTGGTTGTATATGGTAATAGAGATTATGATGATGCGCTTTTAGAACTTAAAGAAATTACACATAATTGTGGCTTTAAAATAATTGCTGGCGCTGCATTTATTGGTGAACATTCCTACTCGTCCGATGAAAAACCTGTAGCTAAAAACAGACCCGACAGACAAGATTTAGAAAAATGTAAGGATTTTGCTAAAAAAATAATGTCAAAATTAAAAAACAAAAAGGGTTTAAATAAACTTTCGGAATTAGCTGTTTCGGGCAATTTTCCTTACAAAGAACGCAATAAATTACCTGCAACTTTATATCCTGAAACAAATAATGCTATATGCGACCTATGTGGAATTTGTGTTGATGTATGCCCAACAGACGCAATAATAATTGAAGAAACAGTTATTACAAATGGAGATTTATGCACTTGGTGCTGCGCTTGTGTTAAATACTGCCCGCATGAAGCACGTATATTTTCTAATGCAACAATAAACGCCATTCAAAATAGGTTGGTACTAAATTGTTCCGAAAGAAAAGAACCTGAATTTTTTGTATAATTACAAGGCTTTACTATTCACATCATTTTTGATGGAACTACAATCTATCTATTTGCGAATAAATTTCAGCCATTGCTTGCTCTGGGTTGTTATTATTTGTAAAATCTTTATCAAACAAGTTTGTTACCAACCCATCCGAAACTTTACTAAATATCATATCGTGACCAACGCATAATCCCATTGAAATATTTAATTGCGTTCCTTTTTTATTCAAAAAATCTGCTTGCCCTGCCGGATTACATAATACACGACCACTTGTACCGCCAACAAGACTTCCTTTAGTCATTTTACCATGCTTGCAACCAACCGTATACACTTCAAAATATTTTGAAAAATACGTTTTCAATATTTCAGCTTCTCTTGAAAAAGTAATACAATGTGCAATTCCTATCCGCTCAAAATGAATACCCTGCGCAAAATTCTTTATATCTTCAATACGGTTTGAACTCATACTTGTATGATCAAGATTGGCTTCCATTATTTTACGATATTCTGCTGTGTATAAATTTTTCATTGTAGTTGTATTCTTTTATAGTGAAGAAATAAATTTGTTAAATTAAGAGTATTCTTATTGAAGAATAAATCAACTTTCCACTTTATTAAAAAAAGTCAATTAGAACACAAAAATAACATTAGTTTAGCACATACCTGTTGACAAAAGTTACA
>JAGPIQ010000102.1:0-6409 GCA_018054895.1 Lutibacter sp.
AACGTGTACACAAATGCTACCTGTTCATTAAAATTAGTTTCCTCTAAAGAAACCTTCATCAGCCCCGATTCTATTTTTGAAATGCATACAATATCATTAATAATATTTAGCATTCGCTCTCCACTTTTTTCAATAACCTTAATGTATTCTTGTTGCTTTTCCCCAGAAAGATTAGGTGTTTTTAATAAATCTGCAAAGCCAAGAATACCATTCATAGGTGTGCGTATTTCGTGACTCATATTGGCGAGGAAGGCGGATTTTAATTTATCACTTTCTTCTGCCTTTTCTTTCGCTTTCTTTAGTTCTTGCTCTTTCTGTATCCTTTCTGTAACATCTCTTATGATACCTTCATGATACGTAATTTCTCCTGATACATCAAAAGAATACCAACCATGATCCTCTACCCAAATTACTGACCCATCTTTTTTTCTTAGTTGAAAAATAGCTAATTCTTGACTGAATTCATTTAAATTAAGCGTATTGCGATCACTATCTTTAATATACAAATCATTCTTTATATCTATGGCGAGTAATTCTTCTTTAGAATTGTAACCAAGCATTTTAATCATTGCTGGATTTACTGCCACAAATTCACCTTTATGCGTAGTTTTATACACACCATCTGGCATTGTTTCAACTAATTTTCTATAATTGTTTTCGCTTTCTTTTAATGCATCCTCTGCAAGCTTGCTACTAGTAATATCTCTAGCAACTGTTATAACAACATCTTGACCAAAATACGTACCTTTATATTGCCCTACTGTTTTAGGAAATATTTCTCCGTTTTTTCTTTTACCCCAAAATTCGAAAACCTGTGGAATTCCTTGTTTTACTTTTTCAAAACATTCAAAAACTGCTGGTATATCATTCTTATCAGCAGCAGAAAGAAATACCGGTGTATTGCCTATGAATTCCTCTTTAGAATACCCATACATATTTAAAACACCGCTATTTACATCTAAAAACCTAGCTTCATAATCTTGAATATAAATAGCGTCACCAATGGTTTCAAAAAGTGCTTTATAACTTTCCTGACCTTCTAAAGCTTTGTTTTTAATTTCTTCTAAATCATTCAACAATTTTTTTTGTTCAGTAATATCTCGCACGGTACTTATAACCCCTATTATTTCACCCTTATTATTGTACAAAGGAGCTGTAGCGTCAGATGACCACCCTTTTTTTCCTGTTATAAGATTGAAAGGAAATTCTATAGAATTAATAATGGCACCTTTTAAAGCTTTTTCAATAAGAGAAATAACGCCTCGTTTTTCTAAAAAAGGAAATATTTCTAAAGGATGCTTTCCTAAAATATCAGCAGCAGGTATTCCTGTGAATTCTTCCATAAAAGGATTCCAAACCAAATATTTCATATCTGCATCATACACTACAATACCTTGATGAGCGCTATTTATTATTTGTTGGTTAAATTGATTTGACATCATCAATTTGCTTTCCAACACTTTACGCTTAGTAATATCTGTAAATACGCAATGCGTGTGATGATAATTACCGAACGCATCATATGCTATTTTACCTTCATAAGATACGGTTAGTAGCGTTCCATTTTTGTGCAAAATTTCAATCTCAAAATTATGAATTTCACCATTTTTGATAAAATCAGAAAATCGTTCTTTAGTGAATTCTGCTGATGCTGGAGTCATAAAATCACGGAATGGTCGTCCCAAAACTTCTTCACGCGTATACCCAAGTGTTTTAAGCCAAACAGAGTTAACATCAATAATACAAGTATTTGTATCTAATGATTGATAGTTTAAAAGTTCATTATTATATAAAAGTTGAAATTGTTTTTCGCTTTCATTAGACCTCTCGTTGCTTTTTGTTAGTTCTGTAATGTATTTTTTATTTTCCTTAGTTTGTAAAGCTAAATTCAACTGTAGTGTGTGAGCTTGTTTAGTAAGTTCAATAAGCTGAATTTCTAATTCTTCATAGGTTGGTTTATACTCCATGGGGTTCTTTGGATTTTGTTTTCTAAAAAGCTTTAGCTAATGTAGTTATTACTAAAATTTTAACCTAATAAATTAGTTTAATTACAAGGTGCTATTTCATATTCTTAAAATAAAAATGGTATTAATATATTGGGTGTAGTCAGTTTATTAAATTTTAATATTATTTATTTATTTTTAAGATGCATCTATTAATATATAGCACGAATGTTAGAACTGTTATTTTTGTTAAAAAATGATTCTATATTCCTTAATCATTTTTGTAAAACAACTATTTTAAATGTTTAGCTATTTTACTAAATAATATTTCTTTAATTATTGGCTTTCCAATAACATCTGTACACCCATATTCTGTTGCCTTTATGTTATTATTTATAAATGTATAAGCTGTTAATGCAATTATAGGAATATCCATATTCGTTTTTCGTATGGTTTTTGTAGCTTCATACCCATTTAGCTTAGGCATTTTTACATCCATAAAAATAAGATTTATTTTGGGGTACTTTAAAAACATTTCAATGGCTTCCTCTCCATTTGTTGCTTTTAAAATTTCACAATTTGTTGGCTGTAAAATCTTGATTAACAAATTCATACTTAATTCATCATCTTCAACTATTAATAACGTTTTATTCGATAAATCAGGAATTATTAAGGTGCTATTTTTTTCTATAATTTGAACTTCATCATGAAAATGAGTTGGGAAAACAAAATTAAATTCGGATCCATTTCCTTCGTCAGAGGTCAATAGAATTTCCCCTCCCATAGCGTGAGCGATTCTATTTGAAATAGCCAACCCAATACCTACACCATCAAATTCTCTCGTATGAGAATCATCAACTTGTCTAAAAAATTCAAAAATAATATTTTGTTTATCTTTAGGTATACCAATACCTGTATCTTTTAAAATAATAGATATACAGTCTTGGTTACATGTATTTACTTCTAAACTAATGACTCCTTCTTTGGTGAATTTTATAGCATTTTTAATTAGATTAGACATTACTTGTTTTACCTTATATTTATCAGTATTTATTTTAGCGGTTACTAAACTGCTACTTAATTTATGCTCTAATAAAATAACGTTTTCTTTGTGTGACGCACTTAAAGTTTCTTGAAGTTCCTGTTTTAATTCTAAATAAAGATCTCTAACATATATTACTTCTGATCTAATAGAAACCTCAGATCCCTCTAGCAGTGCTAAATCAAATATATCTTCAATAATTGCTAATAAATTTTTTCCACTTTTATTAATATACCCAGCAAATTGTGCTACTTTGGGATCATTAATAATATCGGGTATTAAATCACTAAAACCTAATATGTGGTTAAGTGGTGTTCTTAATTCGTGGTTTATGGTTGCTAAAAACGAAGATTTTAAATGGTCACTTTCTTCTGCTTTTTCCTTTGCAATTATAAGTTCTGAAATTAATTTTTTCTGCTCTGTAATATCAATTGCAGAAATCAACACATGTTCAACTCCTTTAATAAAAATATACGTAGCGGAAACTAATAAGGTGAATGAATTATTGGTATTTGCACAATTAATTTCATAATTCTGAACAAATTTTTTATGAATTAATAATTCCTTAAATGTTGTTATATCATTTACACTTACATCAATCAACGCTGTAATGTTTGCCCCTATTGCGTCTTCTGGTTTCAGTTCTAAAGTTTTACAAAAAGTTTCATTTACTTCTGTAAACATTTCTGTTTCTTTATCTACAATACCAAACAATACTGGAATATCATAAAATGCTTTAGAAAATTTTTCTTCAGACTCCATTAATTTTGAAATATCTTCACTAATGCCTATAATGGCATTTTTACCATTCCACATAGATTTTACAACACGCGTTTTAACAGGTATATTTTGACCTGCTTTTGTAATTAATGGAATATTACAATAATCTAATGTACCTTCAAACATTTGCTGTACTATTTCAACTGCATGATTTCTTTCTAAGGGATTATGCATATAAGTCACGGGCTTTCCTAAAAGTTCTTTTTTTGTGTATCCCAATCTATTAGTAACATTATTATTTACATCAATTATATTCCCTTGTTCATCTAAAACAAATACAAAATCTATGGGTAAGTTAAAAAAGTTGTGTAAGTTGTCATTGCTAATATTAATAACTTTCTCGCTTTCTTGTTTTTCAAAGGCATTAGAAATAATATCGGATAACATTTGAAGTACTTTTATGTCGTATTGGGAGTATGCATTAATTGATTTAACATTATCAAAACCTATAAAGCCTAAAAAAATATTTTTAGTAAATATTGGCAATACTAAAATAGATTTAATATTTTGACTTTCTAGTATTTCTTTTTCTGCCGAAGCTTCAACAGGCATTTTGGAAACATCAGAAATATCAATTAATTCATAATTTTTAAGTTTTTTAATCCACCAAGGAAATATTTCTAAAGGTAAATTTTGTAAATTATCTTTTTCTGCAGAAACCCCTTTACTGCACCATTCATGAGTATTACTCATGGTTTGATTGTTTTCATCAACCATAAATATATATATCCTAGAGGTTTCACTATAAGGTGCTACTTTTTCAAAAGCCTTAAGGATACTATTATCAAGGTTTTGACTTAAAATAAATTCTTTTGAAAGCAGCGTTGCTGTTTCTAAAAAATCGTTCTGCTTGCTTAACTGATCAATACTTTTTTTATGATCTGAAATATCTTGATGTGTACCGCACATTATCAATGGTTCGCCTCCTTCTGTCCATTCTATAACTTTTCCTTCATCCTTTACCCAAACCCAGTGTCCATCTTTATGTTTTATTCTAACTTCACATTCATAATGCTCTAATACACCTTTAAAATGATTTTCTAAAATTTTATTTGATTTTTGTAAATCTTCTGGATGCGAATATTCAATCCATGTATTTATACATAAGGCACCCAATTCAATAAGAGAGTATCCTATTATTCCTGCCCAACGCTCATTAAAATCAACTTCTCCCGTTTGAACATTCCAAACCCAAGTTCCCACATTAGAACTTTCAATGATGTGTTGATTTATTAGATTATTGCTATTTAACATACTGCTTTATTATAAAAATTAGGGTTATAGATGAGCTGGGGTTATTCTAAATTTTTTAAGACAACCTAATAATGCGCATACATAGTATTTCTTTACAACGCTACAATAGTGTGGGGACATTAGTGCAGGTTAGCCATTGCAACTATTTTTTATTTATTGCGGCTAAAGTAGCTAATATACAAAAAATAGAGGCTGTTTTTTATGTTTTTTCCGTTTAAAAAAATTTTTATAACAAATCTCTATTTGACTAATTTTTAGTAAAATGGACAATTAGCGTACTTAAAAATAAATTTGAACAAATTTTACTACAATTTTATTATTCACTTAAACTTTGTACTTTTGCAAACCAAAAAAATAAGAAATGATACTACCTATTGTTGCATACGGAAATCCAGTTTTAAGAAAGGTGGGAGTTGAAATAGACAAAGACTACCCAAACTTAGCAGAACTTATTGAAAATATGAAAGATACAATGGCGAATGCACAAGGTGTTGGATTGGCCGCTCCACAAATAGACAAAGCTATTCGCTTGTTTATTGTGAATACGACTCCGTTTAGTGAAGATGAAGATTTAGATGAAGCTGAACAAAACCTATTGGCTGGATTTAAAAAAATATTTATAAATGCAAAAATCACGAAAGAAGAAGGCGATGAATGGGCATTTACTGAAGGCTGTTTAAGTATTCCTGAAGTGCGTGAAGATGTTTTTAGACAACCTAAAATTACTATTGAATACCAAGATGAAAATTTTGAAAAACATACAGAAGTGTATGAAGGTTTAATAGCACGTGTTGTTCAACATGAATATGACCATATAGAAGGTATTTTATTTACAGATAAAATTTCTTCTTTGAAAAAAAGATTGATAAAAAAGAAGTTAGAAAATATTTCAAAAGGTAAAGTACACGCTGATTACCGAATGAAAATTATACCAATTAAAAACAAAAAATAACAAATATAGAATGGAATTAAAAGATATAGTTGCAGTAAACGGAAAACCAGGTTTATTTGAAGTAAAAGCCCAATCAAAAGGTGGTATTATTGTTGAATCTTTACTTGATGGTAAAAGAATTTCTTTATCTGTTTCGCAAAACATTAGCGCTTTAAATGAAATTGCTATTTATACCTACGAAGAGGAATTTCCTTTACGCTTAGTATTTAAAACAATTGCTAAAAAAGAAGATGGTAAGGAAGCGATTAGCCCAAAAGAAAACAACACAATATTAGCCAACTACTTTAGAGAAATATTACCAACGTATGATGAAGAACGTGTATATGCGTCAAACATTAAAAAAGTATTGCAATGGTATAACTTATTAGCTTCAAAAAATTTCGACTTTTCTACCATTAAAGAAACAGAAGAAGAAACTGAAAATGTTGAAGAAACAAA
>JAGPIQ010000102.1:6509-9825 GCA_018054895.1 Lutibacter sp.
AAGAACGTGTATATGCGTCAAACATTAAAAAAGTATTGCAATGGTATAACTTATTAGCTTCAAAAAATTTCGACTTTTCTACCATTAAAGAAACAGAAGAAGAAACTGAAAATGTTGAAGAAACAAAATAAAACAATAAATTATATAGCCTTAACTTGAAAAACAATGTTAGGGCTATTTAATTTTCAAACACTACATCCCTCCTATTTTTTGTCAAACTTTGTAAAACTTCATATCATAGTTATTTCATAAAGTTCCACAAAGGAAACACAAAGTATCTCAAAGCCGCAATAAATCATTCAAACAGTTGATAGTTAGCTATTTATTGTTTTAATGAGTTTATTCAGATATTCACCCCACTTTAACCTCTAAACAATTATTTATTTTTAGCTTTGTAAAAAACTACTGTATGCATACACGCGAGCAACAATTACAAGCATTTGGACGATTATTGGATATTATGGACGAACTACGCGCCAAATGTCCATGGGATCAAAAGCAAACATTTCAATCTTTACGCCATTTAACCATTGAAGAAACCTACGAATTAGGCGATGCTATTTTAAATAATGATTTAGAAGAGATTAAAAAAGAATTGGGAGACGTTTTGTTGCATATTGTTTTTTATGCCAAAATAGGCTCAGAAACCAATCATTTTGACATTGCTGATGTTGCCCACGAAATTTCAGAAAAATTAATTTACCGCCATCCACATATTTATGGTGATGTGGTTGTTGAAAATGAAGAAGAAGTAAAACAAAACTGGGAAGAATTAAAATTAAAAGAAGGTAAAGCATCTGTTTTAGAAGGTGTTCCAAAATCGTTACCAGCCATGGTAAAAGCCTATAGAATTCAAGATAAAGTTGCTGGCGTTGGATTTGACTGGGAAAAACCAGCACAAGTTTGGGCAAAAGTTCAAGAAGAATTGCACGAATTAAATACTGAAATTGAAAAAGGAAATACCGATAACATTGAAGCCGAATTTGGCGATGTTCTTTTTTCATTAATCAACTATGCTCGTTTTATTAAGGTCAATCCTGAAAATGCTTTGGAACGTACCAATAAAAAATTTATAAATAGATTTCAATATTTAGAAGTTGAAGCTAAAAAATTAGGAAAATCGTTACATGATATGTCATTAGATGAAATGGATGTTTTTTGGAACAAATCGAAAGTACATTTCAAATAAAAGAAGCTATTTTTTATCGATAAAAATGTATAAATTAGTAGCCTAAATTAAATTTAAAAATGAATAAAATTGCAATTATTACTGGTGGAAGTCGCGGAATTGGACACGGATTAGCAGAAGTGTACCACCAAAATGGGTATCAAGTAATTTCTATTTCAAGAACTATTATTGAAAAAGAATATGCTATTGAACAGTATGCGTGTGACTTATCTGACATTCAACAAATTGAAAAAACAATTACAGAAATTTTCTCCCACTTAGATAAAAAAACAACAACGGCTTTAACGCTTTTTAATAATGCCGGAACTATTTCAAATATTAATACCATTGATAAATTATCTTCAACCGATATTCAAACAGACATTCAGGTAAATTTAATTGCTCCTATGCTTTTAAGTTCTTTATTTATAGAACTATCTAAAGATTGGACTTGTAAGAAAAAAATTATTAATATTTCTTCTGGTGCTGCCATAAACCCTTATGATAGCTGGACAACCTATTGTGCTTCAAAAGCTGGTTTAGACATGATGACGAGAGTAATTTCAAAAGAACAAAAAGATATTAAAAACGGTGTAAAAGTAACATCCGTTTACCCTGGTATTGTAGATACTGAAATGCAAACAAAAATTAGGAGCATTCCTAAAGAAACGTTTAAAACAGTACAACGGTTTATAGATTTTTATGAACACGGTGAACTGCATTCTCCAAAACAAGTGGCTGAAAAAATTTATTATTTAGATGCTACCGGAAAACTTAAAAACGGTAAAATTATTGATATTAGGAATGTGTAAAAAACTATAATTATCAATTGACAATTAATAATTGCCAATTGATAATTGATAAAAACTTATAATTTCTTAGCGTTTTGGACTTTCTGCTTCATTAGAGCAACATCTATAACATCTTTCATTTCAGTTACATAATGGAATTTTAATCCTTTCAAGTAAGATTCCTTAATTTCTAAAATATCCTTTTCATTTTCTTTACATAAAATGATTTCTTTAATATTTGCACGCTTTGCAGCTAATATTTTTTCCTTAATACCTCCTACTGGAAGCACTTTCCCTCTCAATGTAATTTCACCAGTCATTGCTAACTTTGGTTTTACTTTACGTTGCGTAAATACTGAAATCATTGAAGTCAACATTGCAATACCAGCACTTGGTCCGTCTTTAGGAGTTGCCCCTTCTGGAATGTGCATGTGTAATTTATAATCTTCTAGTAGTTTTGGTTTAATACCAAAATCTTCACTATTTGCTTTAATATATTCCATAGCAATAGTCGCAGACTCCTTCATTACATTCCCAATATTTCCAGTAATGGTTAATCCTCCTTTACCTTTTGAAACAATAGATTCTATAAATAAAATATCACCTCCAACACTTGTCCAAGCCAAACCTGTAACAACACCAGCCACTTCGTTATTTTCATATTTATCACGTTCTAAGTGCGATGGCCCTAATACTTTTTCAATAATTTCAACAGAAATAACAGTCTCATACGTTTCCTCCATTGCAATAGATTTAGCCGCATAACGCACCATTTTTGCAATTTGTTTTTCCAAACCGCGTACTCCCGATTCACGTGTGTAAGCTTCTACAATTTTTTCCAACTCCTTTTTACCCATTGAAAGATGCTCGGAAGTCAATCCGTGTTCTTTTAATTGCTTTGGTAATAAATGGCGTTTTGCAATTTCAACTTTTTCTTCAATAGTATATCCTGAAACATTGATAATTTCCATACGATCACGCAAAGCCCAAGGAATTGATGATAAATTATTTGCCGTTGCTACAAATAACACTTTCGACAAATCGTAATCTAACTCTAAATAATTATCGTAAAACGTTGTGTTTTGTTCTGGATCCAACACTTCTAACATTGCTGAAGAAGGATCTCCATTATGACTAGAAGATGCCAATTTATCAATTTCATCCAATACAAAAACAGGGTTTGATGTTCCTGCTTTTTTAATATCTTTAATAATTCGACCTGGCATTGCACCAATATATGTTTTACGATGTCCACGAATTTCCGCTTCATCACGTAAACCACCTAATGACATACGTACATATTTACGTCCTAACGATTCTGCAATAGACTTTCCTAAAGATGTTTTTCCGACACCTG
>JAGPIQ010000103.1 GCA_018054895.1 Lutibacter sp.
TTTTTAGCAAACATTTTAGAGAAAACTACGCTTCCTTCTAAACTAACATCATCTAATGAAATTGATGATTCAAAGTTAGATGCTATTGTTGGTGACGCAGTAATAGCATAATTCCAACCATTTAAAATTTCATTCCTATATTCTAATGAATAAGCAATTGAGTTAAAATCTACAATGCCAAAGGCTGTTACATCTAATTTTTCAGTAGCATTGTAATCCATTTTATAGTTTGAATATTCTAAACTATTTATAAGCGTTCCTTTTTTTAGTGTTACTGGATACTTAAAAGCAACTACCGAATTTTGAAACCCTACAGTACTTGAACTTCCTGGGACATAATTAATTTCAGTAGCAAACAAATTATTTTGTTGGGCAAAAACAGCATTACTTCCAATACAGACTACAATAAACAATACTCTAAAAAACATTTTATCAATTAAAAATTCTGTTCAAAAGTATTTAGTTATTCCAACTCTAAACTTTAAAATATACCAACTCGCCTATTTTATCTACTGAAACTACTTTACACTCTACAAAACCTAAATAATGTTGATTATTAAGCATTTAACATTTCCTTAACTCCTTCATCTATACAATTCAGGAGTTCATCTATTATACAATGCTATAATTAATACGTTAAAATACCTTTACCAAAAAATATTATAATGAAGAACTATATTGCGCTATTATTTTTAGGGCTTGCTTTTTTAATTTCTTGTAGTGACGAAACTTCCATATATACTATTGGAGAAGATTTTTTAAATGTTGACACCAATGTTATTGTAACGGACACAACTTCCATTTTAACATCAACTATTCAAATAGATTCCATTGCTACCACTAATTCAAGTAGATTATTAATTGGAGGTTTACAAGATTCCGATTTTGGAGTGTTAGAAAGTCAAACTTTTTTTAATTTATTAACTACCAATTATTATGTTAGCGATTATGCAACCTATGATTCTATTGGAGTAATTTTATATTATGATCGCTATTATTATGGCGATACTACGCAAGTGCAAACGTATAAAGTGCACGAAGTCATCGAAAATTTTGATTCAAACAATGATGAAGATGCCAATTTTTATAACACTTCTAATTTAAAATATAACAATACAGCCTTAGGTGAATTATCTTTTACACCTTATCCAAATAAAAAAGATTCCATTTACATACCCATAAATAAAGCATTTGGAAGTAATATATTTGATAAAATTCAAACGAACATTATTAATAATGATGACGATTTATACCAAGCGTTTAAAGGTTTAACAATTGTTCCGAATAAAAACAGCAATGCCGTACTTGGGTTTAGCACAGCTACTATGGTTATGAGAATGTATTACACCATTAAAAGTGAAAATGCGGAAAACAATAATTATTATACTGATTTTGGCATACAAAGTTATGACCGAAATTTTAATAGAATAACAAGTAATAAATCAAATACGCTGTTAAAATCATTACCATCATCTACCACTAATTTAAGTACTGCAAATACCAATAATCTCGCCTATATCCAATCAGGTACATCATTGAATATGCGGGTGGAATTTCCTTCTTTAAAAAATTTAAATTCATTGGAACAGAGTGGAACTATTATGGGTGCTTCATTAAAATTTTATCCCACAATTAAAAGTTACCAATCCAGCAGTATTGGTGCAGATTCGCTTGCTGTGTATATAGTTGATAAAAAAAATAGAATTGTAGAGCAATTAATTGATGTAAGTGGAAATAATGTATACGCCAAACTTAATACACTAAGTGATGAGTTTGACTCCAAATACTATTACACTACTGATTTAACGTATTTCGCTTCACAAATTTTATCGAGTAGTTATAATTTAGATTATGGGTTATTGTTCCAATTTCCAGACAATTCTAAAAAAGTGAATAAAATAAACATTTACGATGCGGCTAGTTCTGAAAACCGTATGAAACTGACACTTACTTATTTATTCTATTAATTTTCTCAAAATTTAATATATGAAACAAGCATGCTAAAGAGTTTTTCACCCAACGAGATTATGATTAGCGAACAGCATGTGACTTCTAAAAAACAATAATATAAATACACATGAAAAAAATACAATTTTCATTACTTATAGCTTCCATAGCAACCATTTTTGCAACACACGCTCAAAGCGACTTTAGTTCACCTTACTCCTTATTTGGTTTAGGTCAAGAAAGTTCAAACTATTTTGGTGGATTTTCAGCTATGGGAAATACTGGAATTGCCAGTAGAAATCCATTTTCCATAAACAAAGCAAACCCAGCTTCTTTAACATCCATAGCTCCCACTGCCTTTTTATATGAGTTGGGTATAAGCGGAACCTATTCTAATAAGCAAACTTCAAATTCATCACAAAATAATATCGATTTGAACGTATCCCATTTAGCAATGGCTTTTGAAGTGAAAGACTTTTGGAAAATGAATTTTGGATTGGTTCCGTATTCAAAAGTAAGCTATGAAATAAACTTAATTAGACCTGTTGAAGGATCTATCAATTATTTAAACACCACAGTTACAGGCTCCGGAGGAATCAACGAAGTATTTTGGGGAAATGGACTTAAACTTGGTAAAAACCTTTCACTTGGTGTGGAATTATCTGCATTGTTTGGTAATATTGATGAAAATCAATTAGTATATGTAGGATCTTCTTCAGCAACCCTTTCCAATTCCAAAAACTATTTTGGATTAGGATTAACTACTGGATTACAATATACAGTTCCAACTATACTGGGTACAAAAACAACTTTTGGAGCGACACTTAATTTACCAACCACCCTAAGCGGAACAGAAGATACAGCGGGAACAAAATCTTTTACCGGATCAGACGCAACGACAATTATAAATGAAATAGATGCTGATATTGACAATTTTGACCTACCATTAAAAGTTGGATTTGGGATTTCTTCTATTATAAACAATAGTTTAACCGTTAATGTAGATTACAAAAAAAACTACTGGTCGGATACATACACTTCAAATAGCGCCTACAAATACGAAGATCAAGACATTTATGGTGTTGGTTTTGAATACCAATCTTCAAAAAACATTAATTCAATTTGGAACAGAATAAAATATAGAGCTGGTGCAAATTATGACTCGGGATATTTAATATTATCCAAACAAAAAATAGATAATTATGCTTTTTCATTAGGTGTTGGAATTCCACTTTCTAAAAACATTTATACTTCCATGCTTAATATTAATTATTCCTACGGAAAAGAAGGAACAATTAACAAACAGTTAATTCAAGATAATTACCACAAATTATCCATCAATTTAAGCTTGTTAGGAAATTGGTTTCAAAAAGAAAAAATTTATTAAAAATAATTCCAAAGACACCCCGTGTTTTTTTGGAGAGAATCACTCATTTTTGTCACACTACACTTGTCTAAATACTTTTACAAGAAGCATTTAACAAGTTTAGTGTGACATTTTACATGTAGCAACTCGTTTCCTATTGAAGATAAGAAGTTACTCCAAACATGTTAAATTACCATTTTTGTGTCGTTTTCCTTACATTGAGTCCTTTTATAATTTGTATTTTTGCAGCTAATTTCAATTATTTCCTAAAAATATAATATACAATGGAAGATATGATTTTCTACGATAGACTGCAATTTGCATTTACTATCACATTTCACTATATATTTCCGCAACTAACCATGGGGTTGTCTTTAATGATCGTTTATTTTAAATGGAAATTTTTAAGAACGAACATTGAAAAATACAATGATGCTGCAACATTTTTCATGAAAATATTCGCCATCAACTTTACTATGGGTGTTGTTACAGGAATTCCAATGGAGTTTCAATTTGGTACCAATTGGGCTAAATTTTCAGAATTAACAGGTGGAATTATTGGTCAAACCTTAGCTATGGAAGGCTTGTTTTCTTTCTTCTTAGAATCTTCTTTTTTAGCATTATTTATTTTTGGTGAAAAATTAATGGGTCAAAAATTACACTTTTTAACTGGTGTTTTAGTCTTTTTAGGATCGTGGGCAAGTGGTTGGTTTATTTTAGCCACCAACGCTTGGATGCAACACCCAGTTGGATATGAAATTTTAGAAAACGGTAAATTTGTACTTCAAAATTTCTCAGCATTATTTACAAACCCATGGTTGTTGCCAGCATTTTTACACAATCAATTTGCTTCGGTAGTTACTTCTGCATTTGTTGTTTCCAGTATTGGCGCATTTTATATTTTAAGAAATAAAAATGTAGAACACGGTAAATTATTTTTAAAAACTGGTGTAATTTTTGGATTAATTTCAAGTCTATTAGTTGCTTTTCCAACTGGAGATTGGAATGCTAAAAACGTTGCCAAATACCAACCTGCAGCTTTTGCAGCTATGGAAGGGATTTTTGAAACAGAAGAAGCTGGTGCGGAAATTGTACTTATTGGACAACCAAATATGGTTGAAAAAAAATTAGATAATAAAATTGCTGTTCCAAATATCTTAAGCTTTTTAACGCATCAGGATTGGAACAAACAAATTCCTGGAATGGATCAATTTAAAGAAGAAGAATTACCAGATAATATTCCAGCTTTGTATTATTCGTACCACATTATGGTTGGTTTAGGTACTATATTTATTGGAATTATGGCATTGGCCATGTTCTTTTTATGGAGAGACAAATTATACACCGTTAAACCCTTACTTTGGGCAATTATGTTTTTAGTTCCTTTTCCATACATAGCCAATTTAACAGGTTGGTACACGGCAGAATTAGGCAGACAACCGTACTTAGTGTATGGCTTGTTAAAAACAAGTGAAGGAGTTTCTCCTACAGTTTCTTCAGGAAATACTCTATTTACACTTTTAGGCTTTGTTGCTTTATACATGCTGCTAGGATTATTATTTCTAATATTGGTCGGAAAAACTATTCATCAAGGACCTAAACCTCAAAAACATTAAATTATGGAATTATTTTGGTACATTATTATTGCACTTGTTTTAGCCATTTTCTTTGTTTTAGATGGGTATGATTTTGGCACAGGAATTATTCATTTATTTTATGCAAAAAAAGAAGAAGATAAAAAAGTAATAGCAAAAGCAGCTGGATTGTTTTGGGATTCTAATGAAGTTTGGTTGGTAGCTGGCGGTGGAATGCTTTTTATGGCTTTCCCAACTTTTTACGCTTCGGTTTTTAGTGGTTTTTACCTTCCGCTCATTATTGTGTTGTGGCTTATTATTTTTAGAGCTATTGGTTTAGAATTCAGAAGTCAATTTAACTATGAAATGTGGGCAGCAATTTGGGATACTGCATTTGGTGTCTCTAGTTTATTATTAGCTTTATTTTTTGGAATTGCACTAGGAAATATTGTGAGAGGAGTTAATTTAGGAGGTGTTGAAAATGGAACATCACTTTATGAAGGGCATTACTTTTTTCTACCGTTATGGGATAGCAGTTTTAGTCCTTTAAGCGATCACCCAGGCGTCATAGATTGGTTTACATTAATTATTGGCGTAATTGCAGTAGTAACCTTGGCCATTCATGGAGCCACTTGGATCCGTTTAAAAACGAATGCAACTATTAATGAAAAATTAAAATCTGTTATATTTAATTTGAATAGTGTATTGCTTTTATTAACCATATTTTCATTGGTTATGTGGCAAATTGTGAATCCAAATTCATTAAATAATTTTATAGAAAAACCGTATTTATTAATTTTTCCTCTTATTTATTTAACAGGATTAATTGGCTTATTTTTTATCAAGAAAATTAAAAATAACAATCATAGTTTTATCCTTTCAACATTGCTAATTATTGGTGGTATTACATCATCATTGGCATCCTTATTTCCCGCAATATTACCTTCAACAAATACAATTAATGAATCATTAACCATCTACAATACAGCCGCTGACACTTACGGATTGTCTGTTGCTTTTAATTGGGGAATTATTGGAATTGTTTTGTTGGTAGTTTATTTTATCATTCAAAAAAGATTATTAAAAGGGAAAATTGACGATATGGATTACGGACATTAAGCTATTATGACAGCCACTTTAATTTCATTATTCAGTATTTTAATAGGTATTATTGGAGCAAATGCAACTGCCTTTATCTTTAAAAAATATACTTTTGGAAGTATAGGAAATACTATTGCTGGTGTTTTTGGAAGCATCTTTTTTATTAAACTATTCGGCAGGTTAGGCTTTGATCCTTTTTCAATAGTACAAACAGGAAACATCAATTTAATACTACTCAGTATAAACTTAATAGTTTCTTTTATTGGAGGTGCGATTGCTTTAATTTTAATAAAAAAATTAAAGATAAAACTGAATAAAAATTCAACATTATGAACATAGCAATACCTACAAACGATAGAAAATCCATTGCAAAACGAACAGGAAAAGCTTCGGAAATTGCTTTTTACACCATTAATAATGGTACAATTATTTCTGTAACGTATACAAAAAACACACATAGCCATGATGACCATAGAAGAAGTGAAGAGGATTATGACGAAAATGAAGAACACAACTATGATAAACTTTTAGATATTTTAATTAATATTGATTTATTTCTCGTAAAAAGCGTTGGGAAATTTATGAAAAAAACGTTGCAGAAAGGAAACATCAACTATCAATTGGTTAAAATTGATGATATTTCTGAAATTCTAAAAGATTACTTATAAATTCTTTGTAAAAAATTATTACTTTTGGGCTGCTATGAAAAAATTGCTTACATACCCAAAAAACTCGACTATTACTACACTTATCAAACCAACTCATATAAGTTTTGGTGTTTTTTTGTGGAATAAGCGGAACTAAAGCAACACTATCTATTTAAAACTTTTAGCTATGAAGCCTCTAAAAACAAGTTTTTAAAATAGAACAAATCGTAAATAATGTCTTAAAAAACTCAGAGTGAGTATTATAAATAAATGTTTAATTTAACAATCAAAAAAAATGATTAAAAATTCAATGAAAATGATGGCAATAGTATTTGCTTCATCAATGTTATTAACATCATGTTATTCTTACACAAGTGTTGTTGGTGACGGAGCAAAAGGAAATTCACAAACTACACAATGGAATCATTACGTTATTGCTGGATTAGCTCCAGTAGGAGTTTCAGATTCTAAACAAATGGCTAATGGTGCTAAAGACTATACAGTTTTTACAAGACAATCATTTGTTAACGGATTGGTTTCTGCGTTAACTTTTGGAATTTATACTCCAACAACAACAACTGTAACTAAATAATTTTGTTCCAGCAGAAAGGTAAGATTTCAGCATCTTACCTTTCTATTTTTAAAAAAATATGAAAAAAATTATCTTCTATACTTCCATTTTTCTAGCTCTTATTTTATTTATAAATATAATACAACTACTAATAGTAGATTTTAAACGGCTAACCGACTTTGGTTTTGGTTATTTAGCTGGTAAATTAATTCTTTTTTTGCTTTTCATCGCACTTATATTTTTTACAAAAGAGAAAAGAAAAATGAACCACAACAGCTAAAATTTAAACCAATATAGCCCATACTGTTACCTTTACGCTATCTCCTTTTATTTACTATTAAATTCATCTAAGAATTACTGTTTTTGGCAGAGAAAAATCAACTGATATCGTTAAATATTTAAAGAAAAATATACGACAATATAGAATATATATAGTCCATTGTTCTATATTTTGCTTTTGCAAAGTAATTAGCTCATGCTCAAAAAAATAAAATAGCTTTTTTAGTTATTTATGATTAGTTTAGTAAACAACTGCTAATACTAATTTGCTAACACCATATAACTTTAAACAGTTCCTATTATTCTGAAAACCGAGTTAACATGACAAATAAACGAAGTAAAATAACAATACCCACATCAATAAGTTCTAGGTTGGAATTTAAGAGTAAATTTAGTATCTTAGAATTGTATTGTGCTCTAGTTGCAGTTCCTCGGGCTATTTCAAAACTTCGTCGAAACAAAAAACACACATTGGTTGACAGCAAGTTTATAGAGCGTTTGCAATTAGCAGTAACGGAAGTAAACGGTTGTGTTGCTTGTTCATATCAGCATACAAAAATAGCTTTGCAACAAGGTATGAGTAATGAAGAAATAAGCAGTTTTTTAACTGGTGGCGATCATTTTATTAAACCCGAAGAAGCTAAAGCCATTATGTTTGCACAACACTATGCCGATTCAAGAGCATTTCCTAAAAAATATGCCTACGATGCTATTATAAATGAATATGGAGAAACTACAGCACGAATTATTCTTTCAGCATGTCAGCTTATGATAGCAGGAAACATGTACGGAATACCACTCAGCGCATTTCAATCAAGGCTAAAAGGAAAGCCTTATAAAGGTAGCTCCGTGTTTTATGAATTTGGAATGTTAATAGCTGGAATTGTTTGCTTGCCTTTTGCTATTATTCATGCATTATTAAAAGTATTGATAGGCTTACCAAATGAAAAATTTGACACAAACACCACTGATTAACATAAAACTCAATGCAACGGTTTAGCCATTATGAGTCCAAAATTATTTCTCTAATAACGCAATGATAACTCTTAAATACACATCTTAAGTTATCGAAAGATTTCAAAAAGCCTTTTACACTAATTTAAAAAAGTAATAACGTGCTTTGCTTTTTTAAGTGTAGACACCAATTACTCATACCTCCTTTTACATTTTTTTAATTTTAATGCTTACTTTTGTAAGCATTAAACAAATGCATTACCCACCATTGAAAATTAAAAAAATGCAACCTAAAAAAGATTGGTTTATTGACAAAGCATATGTGTACGACACAGACAAACATAGAACACAAAATGTAGATAACATTGCCCAAGGAATTTTAAGGGAATTAACATTTTCAAAAAACATGAGAATTATGGATTTTGGTTCAGGAACGGGTTTGCTATTGTCTAAAATAGCTCCATTTGTGGGAAAAATTACAGCTGTTGACATATCAAAATCAATGAATGAAGTTCTCAGAATAAAAGAAATGGATTGTGAAATTCAAATACTAGAAATGGACTTAACAAAAGAAAAATTAGACCAACAGTTTGATTCTATTATTACTTCCATGACGCTTCATCATATATATAATATTGACGAATTATTTAAAACATTCCACAGTCTTTTACATGATAACGGACGTATTGCAATAGCGGATCTTGACACTGAAGATGGCTCGTTTCATACAGACGATACTGGAGTGCATCATCATGGATTTGATAGAGTGGAATTTATGAGGATTGCTGAAAGTGCAGGATTTCGAAATTTAAACATACAATCTGTTAGTACTGTGGTAAAACCTCATGGAAAATATTCGGTATTTTTATTAACGGGTGAAAAGTAAACACCCTATTTGAATTAAAAAATAAAAACAACATGTTCAGACATCAAGGTAAAAGCAGAACTTTAAAACATAATCTGCGAATTGCCACCATTTTATCATTCGTAGCAGGAATGGTAAATGTTTCAGGATTTCTATCTTTCAACCAATTAACTACCAATGTAACAGGGCATTTTGCCCTCTTTATTAGTGACGTTTCCAACTTCGAATTTTGGAAGGGAACCATTTATTTTCTGTATATTTTTTCATTTCTTTTCGGTTCCTTTTTATCAAGTTTTCTTATTGAAAAGTTCAAAGAAAGTAGAAAATTGAATGTTTTTGTCGTTCCTACAATTATTGAAAGCTTTATTTTTATTTCAATTGCAATTATAAGTAATCTATTTAATATAGAATATCCAAACCTTATTGTTTGTTTATTACTTTTTTCAATGTGATTACAAAACTCCTTTGTAACCAAAATTTCAAATACCATTGTACGAACCACACATTTAACAGGC
>JAGPIQ010000104.1 GCA_018054895.1 Lutibacter sp.
TACGATTGGAAAATTGGAATTGCATTAATAAGCTCGTTTGCTGCACGTGAAGTTTTTGTGGGTGCATTAGCAACCATTTACAGTGTTGAAAGCGATGGGGAAGACGTGGGAACTATAAAAGAACGTATGAGAGCTGAAGTTAACACAACTACTGGTAAAAGCAGGTTTGATTTAGCCACAGGAATGTCCTTACTCATGTTTTATGCCTTTGCTATGCAATGTATGGGTACCTTGGCAGTGGTAAAACGAGAAACTAAAAGTTGGATGTGGCCAACACTTCAATTAGTAGGGATGGGAATATTAGCTTACGTATCCGCATTTATAGCCTATAATATATTTATCTAATGCAAGAATTACTAGTATATATCGCTTTGGCAATTGCCCTTGTTTATTTGGTTAAAAAGTACTTTTTTAAATCAAAAAACAAAAGTAGCTGTGGTACAGGTTGTGGAACTTGTTAAAATAGTATAGAAAATAGTAATTGTTTTAGTTTTATTTCAATAAATTTATAAGATGGTTAAAATTTTAAACTTTATATATCTATTTGGAATGATTGCTTGTGCACAAGCAGAAGACACTATTGTTCTTGAACCAATTCCTGAAATTGAAATTCCAGCCCCTTTACCTGAAACACCAACTGTTCTTTCTGAAATTAAATTAGAATCCGACGAGCCAGGAAATACGTATGAATTGATTAATTCGGTTCTTGCGCCAGGTTATGATGTTATTGAAGCGCCTGATTGCAGTCACCAAGATTTTGGAAGACATATTGATGAGGTTTTTGACACTGAATTAAACAAAAATGTATTTCGCTTTTTTATTCATAAATCACCTGATACTGATAGGTGTATAAATTTTGATCGTCAAAGAAATGAAATAAAGATTTATGATAAATCTCCCGATGAATTAAAAGGGGTAAAAAATGAAAAAGTTGTTTATTCTTGGAAATTTAAAATTGCAGCTGGTTTTAAACCATCAAGCAATTTTACCCATCTTCATCAATTAAAAGCAGTTGGAGGTAGCGAAGATAGTATGCCTTTAATTACGTTAACGGCCAGAAAAGGTTCGCCAGATAAATTAGAGTTAAGATATGCGGAAACAACAAGTCAAGTAACACTAAAGGAGGTTGATTTAACCCTATTTAAAGGACATTGGGTTGAAGTAACTGAGACTGTTGTTTATGGTGAAAAAGAAATTGGAACCTATGAAATTTCTATAGTAGCTATTAGCAGTGCTAAGGAAATATTAAGCTACAGTAATAAAAATATAAGAACTTGGAAAACAGAAGCCAGTTTTATTCGACCTAAGTGGGGAATTTACCGAAGTTTAATTGATGCAGATAGTCTAAGTGATGAGCAAGTGTTGTTTGCCGATTTTAAAATTATAGAGTTACAGAATAAGTAAAATTTTAACTTAACCTTTAGTCAATTGACTTCAAGGTTAAGTTAAAATTCTATACACTTGTGCTACTACAAAACAAACTACAAATCCCATAATTACAGGTAATATAGTTGCTACCACAGTCCATTTTACACTTTTTGTTTCTTTATAAATGGTGTAAATAGTAGTACTACAAGGATTGTGTAATAAGCTAAACAACATTAAGTTTATTCCTGTTAAAAGTGTCCAGCCGCCAGCACGTAATATTGCGCCAGTTTCCGTAACGGAATCTAATTCAAACATAACACCAGTTCCTGCCCCAACACCTGTTAATGATGCACTTATTACTGTAAGCATCAAAACCGTAGGAATCACTATTTCATTAGCTGGAATAGCAACAATATACGCTAATAATATAACGCCGTTCAAACCAATTAATAAACCGAAACCGTCCAAGTTTTCAATAAACCAATGCGCTATGGTAATATCACCAATATAAAGGTTGGAAATTAACCATATAACAGCTCCTGCCGGCGCTGCAAACAAACAAGCTCTCCATAAAACAATGATGGTTCTGTCTATTAATGAAGTGTAAATTGTTTTCCAAAAATTGGGTGGTCTATACGGTGGTAATTCTAACGTAAAGGATGATACTTCACCTTTCAACATTGTTTTTGATAAAAAGTAAGAGGTAGCAAACATAAAAAAGATACCCAATAATGCTATAAAAATTACAGATAATGTTGAAACTAAACTAGAATAACTTTCAGGAACTAATGCACCAATAAAAATGGTTGCAATCAATATTTGAGTAGGCCATCGTCCGTTGCATAAAGAAAAATTATTGGTAATTATGGCAATTAAACGTTCACGTGGACTATCAATAATTCGTGTGGCAATAACACCAGCGGCGTTACATCCAAAACCCATACTCATTGTTAACGCTTGTTTTCCGTGTGCTCCAGATTTTTTAAATAAATAATCCATGTTGAAAGCAATTCGGGGTAGGTATCCAAAATCTTCTAACAAGGTAAATAACGGAAAGAAAATAGCCATTGGAGGTAACATTACAGCAATTACCCAAGCCAACGCTAAATAAACCCCATCTATTAAAAACCCAACCAACCAAATAGGAGATCCAATAGCTGTTAAGCCATTTTTAAGTAGTGGATGAATGGTATCCAACAATAATTCCGCAAGCAAGCCAGATGGGTAATTAGCGCCAATAATAGTTAACCATAATACTACCGATAAAATCAGAATCATTATTGGAAAACCCCACCTTTTACTGGTTACAATTTTATCTAATTGTTTATCGAAACGAAATCGTTTTTGATCTCCTTTTTTATGAACAGCATTTTTTGCAATAACGGCAGCATCCGAATAGATTCCTTCTGTCAATTTATCATGGAATCCTTCTCCAATTTGCCAGCGTAAATCGTTGCTTAATGATACTATTTTATTCGTTTTCATATGTTTTTCTATTAGTGTAAAGTTTTTCTATCATCAGTCTCTCGACTTCCGTCCTCCAACTTCTAACTTTTTTTATTCTGTAATAAATTCACCCGATTTTACAGCCTCAATAATTCGTTCGTCACCTTCTAATAACCGAAGGGCAATCCATCTGCTATTTGGTACTTTTGGATATTCCTTTTCAATTTCAGCACTTAAGGTGTCAATTGCTTTTTGTATGTTTTTTGGAACATTTTTAATGCGGTGAGGTTTGCATATTATTTCACCGTGAGCAATTTGATGAATTGTTTTTATTAATTCAGCAATACCAATTTTGGAGCGCGCATTTGTTGCTACTACTGGAATTCCTAAATCTTTAGCAAGGGAACGTTCGTCAATTTCAATGTCTAATCTTTTGGCTTCATCCATTAAGTTTAAGCATAAAACAGCCTTGTCTGTTATTTCTAATATTTGTAACACTAAATTTAAGTTGCGCTCTAAACGGCTGGAATCTACTACAATTACAGTGACGTCAGGTTTTCCAAATAATATAAAATTACGAGCCACTTCTTCATCTTGTGAAGTTGATAAAAGCGAATATGTACCTGGTAAATCAACTATTTTATACTTATTTTCATTATAACTAAAACCACCTTCTGCTCTGGTTACTGTTTTCCCTGGCCAGTTTCCTGTATGTTGTTTTAAACCTGTTAAAGCATTAAAAACGGTGCTTTTTCCAGTATTTGGATTTCCTGCTAAAGCTAAAACGAAATCATAATCATCCGTATTAATTCCTAATTTTTTTAAATTTGAAGCATTGTTATGTTCGCAAGTATTACACGCTGAATTTTCCATAATTAGTTCGTTTTTTCGATCAAAATAAATTTTGCTTGCTCATTTCTAATGGCAATAGAAGTATCTCTTAATAAATAAGCGCGTGGATTTTTCATTGGGCTGTCTAAATCGACAATTATTTCGGTATTAATTACAAAACCTAAGTCTAACAGGCGTCGTCTCATTTCACCTCGGCATTCTCTTGAAATTCCTATAATTTTTGCTTTTTCTCCTTCCATTAAATTTGAAAGTCGAATGGCTTTTTCATCAATAAATTCTTCTTTCAACAATTCATTAATGGTAATATTTTTGGCAACTATTGGAGCTAATACATATTCTTCTCCTTCCGAATGAAAAACCACTCGCTTGGTGTTGCTTTCAATAATATGAATGTGAGATCCAATATGAAGATCTACAGCTAAAATTTGTTGGTAAATAATATCTGGCTCATCTTCAATATGAATAATTCTGCCAATAGTTCCTTCTTTATAGGAAGGAATTGGTTTTCCATTAATAGCTTCAACTTCACCATATTCAGTAGGAATTGGATCACCATGTGGGTCAAATCGTGGGTTTCCTAAATGTAATTCTAATTCTTTTGTTTGTTTGGAGTCAAGTTTATGCTCCATTTTTTCGGCAATATCATGCCAATCTTTTTTGTCGAAACCTGTTTTTTCAGATAAGTATTTTTCCCATAATCTATGAATTCTAATTATTTTTAAGGCATAATCACGTCCAAGGTCTTTTAGTTTGATGTCTCCATTTTCAAAACTAATAAACTCTTTTGATTCCATTTCCGTTAAAGTGTTCAGGGTATTTTTTTGGGTGCTATTTATGGATGTAATTATTTCGCTGCTGTTAACAGATGCGCCGTTATCTTCTGCATGATAAATATATTTTAAAATATCTTCAATCAAAATCTTATTATCATTAACAAAACTTCTTTTAATTCTCCAGTAAAGCCCATTTGTAGGGTAGAATAGAATGAAAGTTACGATAACAATTATTCCAAAAATCAGTAATAAAGTAATTGGATTTTCCATTGTTTATTTTTTAATTACATATACGTTTGAACACACTTTTTTTGACAGTGTTAAATTGTTTCCATCATTCAATTTTACTGTTATTGATTCATCAAAATCAAACTTTTCCACAATCATTAATTCAGTATGAATCGCTAATTTATGTTTGTCTAAAAATTGTAAAAATGCTTTTGAATTGTCTTTTACACATGATATTTCATAGCTGTTTTCACAAATTCCAGTACTCAGTAAAATAGCATTGTCCTCACGTATATTTCCTTTTGAATCTGGAATTGGATCGCCATGAGGGTCTTTGGTCGGGAAGTTTAGAAACGCGTCCAGTCTATTTGTTAACTTGTCGGAAACAACATGCTCTAATTGTTCAGCGATATCATGAACTTCGTCCCAATTAAAATGTAGTTTATCCACTAAAAACACTTCCCATAAGCGGTGTTTTCGTACAATTTTTACAGCAATTTTTTCACCTTCAGAAGTCAAATCCGACCCTTGATATTTTGTATAATTTATAAGCTTTTTATCCGATAATTTTTTAATCATATCGGTTACAGATGAAGCTTTGGTTAATAGTTGTTTAGCAATATCATTAGTGCTTACACTATTCTTTTTTTCAGAGCTTAAACTATAAATAGCTTTTAAATAATTTTCTTCAGTTTGTGATAGTGGATTTTTCATTAATACAAATCTACACTATTTATTTTTATAAAAATAATTTAGGTAAGTCTAAAAATAAAATTAGAAATATGTAAATAAATATTACCAATGTTTATTTCGAAAATATAGTAGAAGTTAATAGAACTATTGTAAATAAAAACGAAAATCCTGATATGTCCTTATTTTTGAATCAAAGAGACAGCGTTATATTTGATATAAATAATGATGGTTCTTCTGAATTGCTAGCGTTAAAAAAATCTCCTTATGTACTTTCTGATGGAAGCCTTTATCAAAGAAGCATATAATTTAATCATAAATTGCTGGAATTTTTAAAAGATACAATTGTTTTAACCTTTGGTGCTGAATTTATGGATTCAAAAACTTTTGTTGAAGTTGGGTTAAAATCATCTTATACCATAACTTCGAAAAAGTTACAAACAGGTTTTGAGATTTTTGGAGGCGTTAAAAATATATTTGATGACTATCAATCTGATTTTGATTCAGGAAAAAATCGTGACAGTAACTTTATATACGGACCAGCAATGCCAAGAACTTATTTTGTAGGTTTAAAGTTGAAGTCTTTATAGAAAACTCGTACTTTTGATACAAATTGAAAGAAAATGAATATAGTAATATACGGAACAGGAGGAGTTGGTGGTTATTTTGGAGCACGTTTGGCACAAGCTGGAAATAATGTAACGTTTATAGCGCGCGGAAAACAGTTGGAAGCTATTCAAAAAAACGGATTACAATTAATAAGTCCAAAAGGTGATTATTTGGTAAAACCAGCAAATGCAACGGATGCTATTTCACAAATAACAGACATTGATTTAATTTTTGTATGTACAAAAACGTGGCAAGTTGCTGAAGTTGCTAAAAAAATAAAACCTGTTTTAACTGAAAATACCATGGTAATTTCATTGTTGAATGGAGTTCAAAATCAAGATGTTTTATGTTCCGTAATCGATAAAAAACACGTGTTAGGTGGCTTGTGTTTAATTGTGAGTAAAGTGGAAGATTATGGCATTATCAACCATATGTCTTTTGAACCAACTATTGTTTTTGGAGAATTAAAGGGTGAAATTTCGGAAAGAGCTTTAAATATTGAAAAAACATTAAATGAAGCAGGAATTACAAACCGACTTTCCAATGCGATTTTTAAAGAAATTTGGACGAAGTTCTTATACATCACAACAGTAAGTGCCATAGGTGCTTTAACACGTTCTACCAATGGTGAAATGATTGCTTCTCCTGAAATTTATGGTTTAATGAAACGTACTTCCGAAGAAATTGTTGCCGTGGCTCAAGCAAAAGGTGTTGCTATTAATGCAGAAACCATTGAAAACACCTACAAAATAATTGATAGTATGCCTTTTAATACAACAGCTTCTTTACAACGTGATATGATGGAAGGAAAACCTTCGGAATTAGAAGCGCAAAATGGAACTGTGGTGCGTTTAGGAAAGGAATTAAGTGTGCCAACTCCTGTAAATGATTTTATTTATTATTGTTTATTGCCGCAGGAAAAAAGGGCACGGATCAATTGATAATGGATAATTAAAAATTACGGTGGCTGAGCGTGGTTACTGCGCGGAGCCGAAGCCTTTTTACCAACAACCAAAACCCATCAACCAATAACTATTTTCTTCTTCCTACTAATCATATAAACCCCAGAAATCACCAAAATACAACTGGCAATTTTCACCAGACTAATGTCCTGAGCATATTCGGTGTCATTAAAAAAGTACGCATATAAACTCACCATTGTAAAGCTAACTACGGGTTGCAAATAAATATAACTTCCATTAACTGATGGTGCTACTTTTGTTAAAGCGTAAATATTAAATAAGTACGTTAAAAACGTGGTTGCAATTACTACAAAAGCAATAATTAAATACGTGTTTAGTGTAAATGCAGAAAAATCGGTTTCAATAAAGCTATTAAAACCTACTGGAATCATAAATATAAAACCAATTAAAAAAACCCAGCTAATAACAGTAATTGGTTGGTATTTTTGCATTAAAGGTTTTACAAAAACTAGGTAAAACGAATAAAATAAAGCATTTGAAAAAATTAATAAATTTCCAAGTGTAGAACTGGTTCCTTGACTATTACTTCCATATAATATCAGTAGTAAAGCGCCAGTTCCTCCTAAAGCAATACCAATTAATTTGGTAGAAGTAATCTTTTCCTTCAACAAAAAATAACTGTAGATTAATACCAAAACGGGTGTTGAGGTGTAAATAATAGAAGCGTCAATAGGCGACGTTAAACTCAAACCGTGAAAATATAACAATTGATTAATGGCGATTCCTATAACTCCACAAGTAATTAAACGCGGGTAATCTTCTTTGTCAATTTTTTCTTTTACAAAATGTTTAATCATCCAAAACAACATGCTGGCACCTAAAATCCGAATAAAAATAAAGGCAGTTGGACCCACTTTTTCAGGCATTACACCTTTTGCAATAAGATGATTCATACCATAAATAATATTAGCACTCAATAAAGCAAGGTGTGCTTTGTATGTGTTTTTGTTGATTTGAATCATACCCTAATTTGAAGGGTAAAATTACAAATTCTTTACAGAAAATGCGCTTGAATAATTTCAAAACTTAACACTTTATTGTTTTCTATATTAAATGTACCTTTGCACTTTTAAAAATCAACAGAAAAATGGAATATAATTTTAGAGAAAGTGAAGCTCGTTGGCAACAATATTGGGCAGAAAACCAAACATTTAAAGCGACGAACAATACTGATAAGCCAAAATTTTATGTGTTAGATATGTTTCCGTATCCATCAGGAGCAGGGTTACACGTTGGACATCCACTAGGTTATATTGCATCGGATATTTATGCGCGTTACAAACGTCATAAAGGGTTTAATGTATTGCATCCACAAGGGTATGATTCTTTTGGGTTACCAGCGGAACAATATGCTATTCAAACTGGGCAACACCCAGCTGTTACTACGGAAGCAAACATTGCTACGTACCGAAAACAATTAGATCAAATAGGGTTTTCATTCGATTGGTCGCGTGAAGTACGTACTTCTGATCCAACGTATTATAAATGGACACAGTGGATTTTTATTCAATTATTTAATTCGTGGTACAATAAAACAAGTGATAAAGCGGAAGATATTTCAACCTTAATTTCAATTTTTGAAGTTGAAGGAAACACCACTGTAAAAGCAGCTTGTGATGATGATATTGCCATTTTTTCTTCGGAAGAATGGAGAAAATATTCAGAAGAAGAGCAACAAAATATACTATTAAAATACCGATTAACATTTTTATCAGAAACCGAAGTAAACTGGTGTCCAGGTTTGGGAACAGTGTTGGCGAATGATGAAATTGTAAACGGTGTTTCTGAACGTGGTGGACATACCGTAGTTCGTAAAAAAATGATGCAGTGGAGTATGCGAATTACTGCCTATGCACAACGTTTGTTAGATGGTTTGGCTAAAATTGATTGGCCGCAGCCGTTAAAAGACATCCAAACCTATTGGATTGGAAGATCGGAAGGTGCAATGGTTTCATTTAAAGTGTTATCAACCGCAACTTCTGAAAATAAAAGCATAAAATTATCATTTAAAGAAATTGAAGCGCTAAAAGTAAAACGTTTAAATCCATCTGAAGCAACAGCGTTGTTATGGGGGGAATTAAAAAAGAAAAAAGGAGCTTCTAAATTTAGATCTAATTATAGAATTGGTGCTTTTGAAGTAGATTTTGTGTGTTTTACTAAAAATACGATTGTAGAATTTAGTGGAAAACAAGATGAAGCTGAAAGAACCCATTTTTTCGAAAATGAAGGTTTTAGTGTGGTTCATGTTGCGTTGGAAGAAGTTTTAGAAAATGTAGAAACTGTAGTCCATAAAATTGATGCAGCATTGCAATTTCCAACGTTTAAAAAAGTCGAAAATAATGAAACAGCTACGGTTGTTGAAGATTTAGGATATGAAATTGAAGTTTTTACTACGCGACCTGATACTGTTTTTGGTGTAAGTTTTATGACGTTGGCTCCAGAGCACGAATTAGTTTCAAAAATTACAACTGCGGAGCAAAAAACAGCGGTTGAAGCATATATAAAAGCAACATCCAAACGTAGCGAGTTGGAACGTATGGCGGATGTAAAATCCATTTCAGGAGTGTTTACAGGTGCGTATGCGTTGCATCCTTTTACAGGAAAAAAAGTGCAAATTTGGATTGGGGATTACGTGTTGGCGGGTTATGGAACAGGTGCTGTAATGGCGGTTCCTTGTGGTGATGAGCGTGATTATGCGTTTGCAAATCATTTTGGAATTGAAATCATCAATATTTTTGAAGGTGTTGATATTTCAGAAGAGGCATTTACGGATAAAGAAGGTTCTGTAATTGCAAATTCCGATTTTTTAAATGGATTGCCTTATAAAAAAGCAATGAAAACGATTATCCACG
>JAGPIQ010000105.1 GCA_018054895.1 Lutibacter sp.
TCAGATAATATTACTTCAGGAATATGAAGTTCAATGAAGTCACGTTCTTTAGTAATTTTTGTAGTTAATTCTTCCTTTGTAAATTTTGGTGTTATAAAAAGATTCGTTAGGCTTAATCTATGATTTTCTAAATTTAAGTTTTCAATTTTCAATACCTCGAATTTACTCATGTAAAAAAATAATCGTTTGGCTTTCAGTTGATAATCTTTATAATTAAAAGGTGTTTTGTTTTTTAATTTTTTGGAATTTGTACTCAGCTCATTTAACGTGAAATTAATACTATCTATGCTTGATACTAAATTTTCAGCATTATTTTCATAAGTTTTTAAAGTACCATTGATAAACATAATTTTATCAATAGTAATGGTTTTATCAAACTTTTGGTTCGCTGTTGAATCTTTTGATTGAGTTTGCTTTTGCGGGCTTTTATAATAGTGCAGATTTGGATTTTCAAAAATAAGATCATCAACAGCAATGGTCTTATTGAATATGAATTGCCATAAACTAAAACCAGAAATCTTAATATTATCAGCTTTCAATATTGAAATTACAGTCTTTTCGGAGTTTAATAATTTAGCAGAAATACGATTTAATTCAACAGTTCCTGTTAAAATTGATGTATTTATTTTGGAATATTTAAGTGCTATAGTTGAAGGTAATTTGGTGTTAATTACTTCAATTACTTCGCTTTTAAATTTATATTGAAGAAAGAAAACACTTCCAACAATAATAATTAAAAATATACTAATAACTTTTTTTGTCCGGTGTGCCATTGAAATTTGTGTTTTATGCAACTTATTCTAAAAAACCAACTAATTGTAGCGTAATAAAAATAAAGATTAACTCATTTGTTATTCAATTTTTTATAGAAGTGCGAAACATAAAAATATCCTAAGGGTATAATTTTTTTAAAATCAACACTTTGTATATAAGTACTTTATGAATATTAGAAGGTTTTTAACCTTAATTTATGGTATTATAACAACGGAGTAAAAAGCCTAGCAAAACCTTCAAAAATTTTATGATAAAACGGTCTAGAATGATGATTTTCTAGTGTTAAAACAGTGCCTTTTTCACAATCTTTTAAAAAGTCTTCTGAAATTTTTTGAGCTATTTTTTCGTCATAAATTAGCGCATTGGTTTCAAAATTTTGCTCAAAACTTCTATAGTCAAAATTGCCAGAACCAACAGAAACTATTTCATTATCTGTAATAATTATTTTGCTATGCAAAAAATTACTGCTTCTGTAAATTTCAATCCCAACATCTAATAATTCTCCAAAATAAGATTGCATGCTGTATTTTGCTAAAACGGAATCAGACACTTTTGGGACTAATAATTTTATTTTTACACCTCCTAAAGCAGCTATTTTAATACCTTCTAATAATGGTTTGGTTGGCATAAAATAGGGGTTTGCAATATATACACAAGTTTCAGCAATGTTTATAAAACTCAAATACTGATATAAAATAGTTGAATAATTAGAATCTGGCTCACTAGCAACAATTTGAACTATAGAATCTCCTTTTTTGGATATTTTAGGATGGTACTTTTCTTGTAATAAATGTTCACTATTAGAAGCAAAATAATAATCTTTAATAAAAATTTTATGTAAACTTTCAACAGCAGGGCCTTCAATACAAATATGCTCATCATCCCAAACACCTAATTCAGATTGAGAACTAATATATTTATCGCTTATATTAACACCGCCTGTAAAACCAATTTCTCCATCAATAATTATATTTTTTCTGTGATTTCTAAAATTTATGGAGAACAATATAGTACCAAATTTAATTGGCATTACAGGAAAAACTTCTACGCCTATAGCTTTAAATTTTTTAATTGATTTTCCTTTTAGCCAAAAACTACCAAGTGCATCATAAATCATTCTAATTTCAACACCTTCTTCTATTTTTCTTTTGAAAATTTCATATATTTTTTCTAAAATAACGCCATCTTCAAGAATATAAAATTGGATATGAATAAATTTTTTAGCATTTTCTAATTTTTCAAAAATGTTTTTATAAGCGTGTGCACCATTATTTAAAACGGTGATTTTATTACCTTCAATAGCTTGAAAATTAGAACTTTTTTCAAGTAGTAGCGCTAATTTTATTTTTTTTGAAGAATTGAAAAGTACGTTGTTTTCGGACGAATGATGCTTTAAATACTTTTTATCATATAATCTACTTTGTAAAATACGCTTTAACGTAAAAATTTTGAATTCTCTTCTGTTAATCCCAAATAAAAGATATGAAATAGCTCCTGCATAAGGAAAAAAAATGACCACCAATATCCAACCTAAAGATCTTGATGGATCTGAACCGTAAAGAATAATGATGCCAACTGTAATAAATACAATAATACCGTAAATAATAATGAAGGTTGTTAGCATAAATTTTAGTTCAATTGTAATTATAACATGTTGGTGCCAGTTTATTTTTTTTGAATAGCGGCTTTATTAGAGCAATGTTCTTTTGGTATTTTTGTAAAAAATTCAGCTAAAGAGGTACTATTGGCTGCGCCATAGGGCACTAAAACTCTTCCTTTAGATCCGTCATCAGTTTCTATGATATATAAAATTGACATATCTGAAGGGTTACTAATTCCTTCAAACCGGTGTTCTGCAACTATAAAAACAGCATTTGATGTATATTCTTTTTTAGATTTTACATCGATTAAGTTTTCGTTTTTTATTTGATATTCAGAGGTATACCCTGTTTGTTGGTAGTACTCTATATATTCTATTTCCGTTCTTTCCATAATAAGTTGGTTTGAATTTTAAAAATTAACTGCTATAAAGATTACTATTTAATTAATAGTAGATTGACTTAAATGCTTTAATTTTTAATTCATTAAAGCATTTAATGAATTGATTAAAAGTCAGTTATTCCGTTTTTGATAGCTCTTGATCGCCAAACTTTAAATTAGGAATATTCAACGTTCTAATAGGGAACGGAATATTGATATTGTTTTCATCAAAAGTTTTTTTCAATACTATAATTGCTTCGGTTTTAGATTTTGCTACTTCTAAACCTGATGTGGAATTAATCCAATATCGTACTTCAAAATTAGCTGTAATCGTTTCAACAGCAAGTTTTCTTACAAATTCTAAATCAGATTCATAGCCTATACCACAGTTTAAGATAACTCTGGATTGCTCGGTTCTTGTAAAGTTTTTAATTGAATTTTCAACAACTTTTTTATTAGGAATAGATACCAAGTTATTATCAATTTGCTTTAAAGTAACTGCTCTTAAATCAATATTTACAATTTCACCTTCAAAGCCGTTGCTTTCAATCCAATCTCCTAATTTCACAAATTTTATATATGATAAAATTATACCAGAATATGTATTTGCCATGGCACCTTGTAAAGCTAAACCAACCGCCAAACCAGCAACACCTGCACCAGCCAATAATGTGTTTAATGCTTTGCTTAAGTCTAAAATTCCTAAAATTAAAAACAACCCTAATAAAATAGTAAGTACTGCCATTAATTTAGCAATAACATTCTTCATAGATTGTTGCATTTTTCCTTTATCTAAAATTCTAATGGTAAATCTGTTTACATATTTAGAAATAATAATTGCAATAGCAAAAACAATGATGGCAATTATAATATTGGGTATGTTAAGAATAATAGCGTCTATCCATGACAATAGTTTTTCTATCATTTTAGACCATGCTTCTACGAATTGATTCTTCATGTTTTCAGTTTTTTATAGTTGTTGATTGTTATTTTTAATAATAAAAAAAAGGATAAGAATAATGTTATTTTAATCAAACTGGAGGATGTTGAAAAAATAATATTCTGTTTAGTAGTGTATTAATAAAAAAGGCCGCTATAAATTATATAAATAATTTAAGCAGCCTAAACTAACCAAACTAGTTTCATTTAATTTATTTTCTGAATAGTTTTTTTATCAAAAAAAGCACTCCAAATTTTTTTATAATTCCTAAAGTTGGCAGTATCCAATTATAAGGATTTAAGTCATCTTGTACTTTATTGCCAGCTCGTTTAACTTCTTCCAGGGCAATTTGTCTCTCAAGATTAAGCCTTTTAAGTTCAAAATCTATTTCGTTAAATGAATTGTAAATTCTCATTGTTTTTGTTTTTTAATCGAAAAATGATTTAGAAATTTTTCTTAGTATAATTTTATCTATAAATTTTCTCAAGCCAAAAGCTATCAATGCAATTATTAGCAATATAAGGCCAACAATTAATATACCTAAAGGCATGTTATTTAGTTGGTTTCCTAGAGCGATAGCGCCTGCAATGGCTAAAAATATAAATCCAAAAAAGGCAAAACTACCAATTATAGCTACTTTAATTAACGTGCTAAAAGAGAATGATAATTGTTGAAATATTTTAAGTCTTATATATTTTTCGGTGCTTTTAATATAGTTTTCACTAGATTTTATAGCACTTGTGGCGGATTCATTTATGGATTCAAAAACACTCATTTTGTTTATGCTTTTTGATATTTTTTATTCTGTTTTTTTAAATCAGCTAATTTTTTTTCTAATGTATTAATTACATCTTCAGTTTTATAGCTTACGTTAGAAACTATAGATTCAACGTGATCGTCTAATGTCATTTTTTCCTCTTTTGCCGCTTGTATTACGGAATCTTTAATTTCAGACGCTTTGTCAATAATTGAGTCTTTAGCGTTTATTGCTCCGTCTGCAATTTTTTTTCTTGTATTAGCGCCTTTATCCGGTGCGAACAAAATACCTAAAGCGGTTCCAGCGATAGCTCCTGCAAAAATTCCTAGTATTGTATTTGATGTGTTGCTCATTGTTTTAAATTTTTAAGGTTAATAAATAATTTTTTTAATTACTCATATACAAATTTCCTAAATAGTAATCGATCAAATTAGTTCAATCAATAAAAAAATTAACGTAAATGGTTGTTGTTTAGTAATTGGATCATAAATAAACAACTTAATGATGTTTGAACTTATGGTCTAATCTTCCGATTTTTGAGGGAAATGGAATTTATGGATGCTTTCTAGCGCTCTTCTATTGATTCTATTTTCCGCAATTTCGTCTAGTGTATTATTTGCATCATACTCTTCATTTAAAGTTTCTTGTAATTTTTCTGCAATAGCTCTATGCCCTAATTCTTTGGCATATTTAACAGCTGTACTGTATCCTGAAATTTCGTAATGCTTTATGCGTTGCACTTTGGCTATCATCCCAGCATCTAAAACTTCATTGTTTGCAGCTTGCTTTTTAAATTTTTTAGCTTCTTTTATAATTTCTTTTATTGCAAGGCACTTTTCACCAGATGGAGATATGTTTAATTCTCTACAAATAATTTCAAGTCTATTTTTTTGTATTTTTGTTTCTTCTAAATGGTTTTCAAATGCTTTTGTTAGATTTAAACTGTTAATTGAATCAGTTATTTCTGGAAGCGCCATTAATATTTGCGTTTCCGTACTGAATAAATCTTTTATTTGATGTTTAAATAAATCTTCTAATGTTTTCATATTTAATGTTATAATTTTTATAGTTTTTCCTCATCATAAAATTGAATATTGGCAATTGTTATTAAAACGGATGGAATGTAAATTTCTGACCGCCAATGGAACCTTCCACCATTAAACCAGCTTTAGGTAATACAAAAACAGCCACACCATTTTTAAATTTAGCATTTGCAGCTACGCCAGATTTAAGTGCTATAGCTGAAACTTCAGCTGAAAACTCGAAGTTTCCACTCATAAAATCATCTAAAGCATCATTTGTTTCAAAGAAAATAATTTCAGTTATAGCTTGTCCACCAACTTGAAGTCCAATATTTATTTTTTTTAAATCAGCCAACCCAATGGGAACTCCAGTTTTATATACAACACCATTACCTGATGCTGCACCAATTATAAAAGCACCTTTCCCTACATTAGGGAAAATAACGTATCCAATAGATTTTTCAAAAAAATCGTTTAGACCAACATCTGCTTTTAATAGTTCCCCTTTTGCGTTTGTGGCATCGTTTAAAATTTTTATATCATCGCTGTTTTGTGAGAAAGCGCTAAGTGAAATAAATAGCACACATATAGTTATTAATTTCTGTATTGTTTTCATAATTATATTGTTTTTTGTTAATAATTATGACGAAATTAAGAGGTTAACTATGTTTGTAGTGATGCATTTGAATTAAATGATAACTCATTTAATAACTATAAGGTTGTAACAAGTATGTCTTCTTAAAAATTAGCTACAACTAATTATTTTTTATTTTGCTGTTCTTTAATGGTTTTGTTATCAATATCAAATTTGTTAGTTTCACTATTGTTAATTTTTGGATTTGTTGGATCTGTTTGTTCCACTTTTCTTTTAAATTTTCTGTTCTTTTCAATTTCTCCCATTTCTTTTATCTATTTTTAGAATTAATAATTTGTTTTAATAAAATAGCAATCATATTTTTTGTGCTCGCTACTTAGAACAAGTATAAAAAGAATTGATCTATGCCATTGACTCAAACCATAAAAAAATGAACTCGAAAAAAATTAAGACCACAATTTTAACTTTATAGTATTAATTAAAGAGGTTCCTGATTTTTTAGTAAAAAATAGAATAGGTTTAAAAAACTTTAAATATTAAAAGAAATTCTTTTAATTATATAACAGCTTAAGCATGTAATGTAAATATCTTCGTAAAATATTTAAATAAGTTGAATGAATAGCAATATTCAATATATTGAAAACGTAGAGTAGGTTCATTTAAAAACAAAATTATAACAAGAATAAGAATTGAAAAAAGTAATTAAAGTTATTTTAAAGATTATACTGTTATTTCTAGCGCTTTTTTTATTCATAGTGCTGGCATTGCAAATTCCTTATGTTCAAAATTTGGTAAAGGATGAGGTTGTAATTTATTTAGAAGAAAAAATAAAAACAAAAGTTGAAATTGGAACTATTGAAATTGGACTTCCCAAAAAAATTATTCTTCGCAATTTTTATTTTGAAGATCAATCTAAAGATACGTTGTTGGCTGGAAAAACATTAAAAGTTGATATTAGTTTATTTCAATTATTGAACAATAAAGCAATAATTAATTCAATTGATTTAGAAAAAATAACCACCAATATTAAAGTAAATAAAGATACCGTTTATAATTTTGAGTACATTATTAAAGCTTTTGAAACTCCAAATTCTAAAACAGATGAAAAAGGAATGGAAATTTCCATTAAAAAAATAAGCCTGAATACTATAAATTTCAAGTATAATGATGCTGTTGAAAAAAATAGTATTGATTTATTTATTCATCATTTCGAAACGAAAATAAGTGCTTTTAATTTAACAGATTTATTTTTTAATGTGCCAGAAATAAGTCTGGATGGATTAAAAGTGGACGTAAATCAAAATTTGGTTGAAGCTACTAAAAAAGCGACTGAAAAAATAGAAGTAGCAGCAGCAACTAATGGTTTAAAACTTCAGTTAAAAAATATCCACCTTAAAAATATCGATGTAAATTATCAAGATGCGAATACTAATTTAGCTACAAAAATTCAATTTACAAACCTTAAAACCAAGGTAGAAACCATTGATTTAGAAAAACAACGAATTATTTTAAATTCATTAGAATTAGACAAAACAAACGGGCAACTTACGTTTACAAAATCAGCAGAAAAAGCAACGAAATCTGTGGAGAGCAGTACTGGTTTTCCTTGGGAAATTGCAATTAATGCTATTTCTATAACTAATTTTAATTTTGAATTTGATAATGATAATGCAGCTAAAACTCAAAAAGGAATTGATTACAATCACTTAAAATTGAGTGATTTGTATTTCAAAGGAAAGTCATTTGCTATAAATGGAAACAATTACAGTGGAACTATTAATTCATTTGGTTTTCAAGAAAAAAGTGGATTTCAATTAGATGCTTTAACAACCGAATTTAAGTACACAGATAAAGAAATTTCACTAAAAAAGTTATATTTAAAAACACCACAAACCACGTTGCAAAACAGTGTTTTGGTTACGTATCCTTCTATAGAATCGATTCTTAAAAACCCAGAAAATGTAACTATTAATGCCGATTTAGAAGATAATAAACTTGGTTTTAAAGATATTTTATTGCTGGTTCCTCAATTAGAATCAAATGTTATTTTTAAAAATAATACAGCCACTATTGTAAACTTCAACGCTAAATTAAATGGTAAACTAAATAATTTAAAAATTGAAACATTTAATGTCGCTGGAATTGGAAACACGAAAGTTGATGTGGAAGGTACGATTATAGGGTTGCCTGATTTTGAAAAAAGTATTTTCAATTTTAACATTCGAAACGTTGAAAGTTCAGCAAAAGATATGTATGCTTTTACACCAAAAAATACCATTCCAAACACGGTTGAATTACCAAAAAAAATAAATGTGAAAGGGATTTTTAAAGGGAGTATTCATGTTTTTGAAACTAATTTAGTGTTAAAAAGTACACTTGGAAATGCTATAATAGCTGCAACATATGATAGTTCCAAAAAAAATAATGAAAAATATACAGTTGATGCCAATTTAGAAAATTTTAATTTGGGTAAATTCATAAAAAACAACCAATTTGGATACGTTACTGCAAATGCAATTGTAAATGGCAGAAGTCTTGACTTGGCAACAGCAACAGCAACCTTGACTTCAAAAATTAGGAAGGCAACGTTCAATAACTATAATTACAAAAATATAAACATAGCAGGAAATATTAAAAATGGTCTTTTTGAAGCCAATGCGAATGCCAAAGACCCAAATTTAACGTTTGTATTGGATGCTAAAGGAACTGCTGATTCGATAAAACCAACACTAGATTTAAAGTTAGATGTAGGAATTGTAAATTTAAATAAACTCAACTTTTATAAAGATTCTTTAAAAATGAGCGGAACTATTACTGCTGATTTTAAGGATTTAAATTTGGACAATTTAAATGGAAACATCAATGCTACTAATTTTTTAGTGGCTTTAGAAAAAGAACAATTTCCTTTAGAAAACATAAAGGTTAAAGCCATTTCGAGTGTGGAAAATGATTCCATAACGCTGAAATCTCAATTTGCAAACGGTTTTATTACTGGTAATTACAAAATTTCTACCATTGGGAATCAGTTGATGAATTCTATTTCAAAATACTATCAACTGGATAAAAAGTATATTAAAAATGAAGATAATCAAAATTTGAATTTCGAATTTGTAATAACGGACAATGTTATTATCAAAAAAATAATTCCAGAAATTAAAAATTTATCAGAAATAACATTTAATGGCGGTTACAATACGCTCAATGATTCAATTGTAATAAATGCTGCTGTTCCTCAACTGAATTATGCTGATAATGAAATTTCAAATGGCCTTTTAAAAGTTCGTTCTAAAGAAAATGCTTTAGAGTACAATGTGTCTTTTGAAAGTATCAAAAATACTCAATTTGAAATTCCAACAACAAATTTAATTGGTAAAGTAGAAGAAAACACCATTGATTATGAATTAAATATCAAGGATTTAAAAAATAAGGACACTTATTTAATTGCAGGAAAAGTGAAAGATAGTTTAGGTACTTCAATGATTCGTTTTAGTACAGATAAGCTTATTTTAAATTATGATAAATGGAAAATTCATGATAACAATCTTATCCGATTAGAAGATAAAGGTGTGTTGGTTTCAAATTTTATAATTCAAAAAGAGGATCAATTATTTTCCGTTCAATCGGAAAACAACGTTG
>JAGPIQ010000106.1 GCA_018054895.1 Lutibacter sp.
CTATAAAATAGTGTAACATTAACAAATGAGTAAAAAAAAATTAACAAGTTTAGACGATTTAGGAGGTTTTGTTTTTTCAACAAATAACAATTTTGAATTTGATGCGAACGAAGTTGAAGAAACATTAGGGGCAAAAGAACAATATTTAGAAGCCCATTTTTCAAATAAAGGAAGAGGCGGTAAAACAGTAACCGTGGTTTCTGGTTTTGTAGGAAATGAAGACGATTTAAAAACACTTGCTAAAATATTAAAAGTTAAATGTGGTGTTGGCGGAAGTGTAAAAGATAACGAGATTATAATTCAAGGGAATTATAGAGATAAAATAATGGAAATCCTTAAAAAAGAAGGATATAACGTAAAACGTGTAGGCGGATAATTATGAATAGAATTGCGGAATCAGAATTAATTTTAAATCCAGATGGTAGTGTTTACCACCTAAATTTAAAACCCGAACATATTGCTACAAATATAATTTTTGTTGGCGATCAAGATAGAGTTCCAAAAGTAGCGGCTCATTTCGACAGTATTGAAATTGAAACTCAAAAAAGAGAATTTAGAACCATAACAGGTATCTATAAAGGAACTCGTATTTCAGTTATTTCAACAGGAATTGGTCCAGACAATATTGATATTGTAGTAAATGAATTAGATGCTTTGGTGAATATTGATTTCAACACAAGAACCATAAAAAAAGAACATACTGCATTAAATATTGTGCGTATTGGAACTTCTGGTTCCTTGCAAGCTCACATACCTGTAGATAGTTTTGTACTGGCTAAATATGGGTTGGGAATGGATGGAATGTTACATTCTTATGAGTGTGAACATATTTTAGAAACCGAATTTGAAGATGCTTTTATAAAACATACTAACTGGAATTTAAGAAAAGCACGACCATATATTGTACAAAATAGCAGTCAACTTCAAGAAAAATTAGAAAGCGATCAAGTTTATGTAGGTGTTACAGCTACAGCTGGTGGTTTTTACGGGCCGCAAGGACGCGTTTTACGTTTACAACTTGAAGATGCTGAATTAAACCATAAAATAGATAGCTTTCAATTTCAAGGAAATACAATTACAAATTTAGAAATGGAAACATCCGCTATTTACGGTTTATCAAAATTGTTAGGGCATCATGCTTGCTCAATGAACGCTATTATTGCCAACAGAGCCAATGGTACGTTTAGTAAAGATCCGTATGCATCCGTTGAAAATTTAATTATTTATACATTAAACAAACTCGTTTCATAAATATTTCATAAATTGTAACACTAACTAATAAATTATTTTTTTAATGAAAAAAAGAATATTCCAATTCATTGGCGTTTGTGCCGCTTTATTAATTTTAAATTCATGTAAAGCTAAAAAAGGTGGTTGTGGTTTAACTACCGACGCTGCTAAAATTGAACAACAAATACATAACAATCTTCAAGTTGCTTATCAACTAAAATAATTGATATCAATTGTTTACTTTATATAAATCCGCTTATTGCGGATTTTTTTATTTTGATTAATTGTCTAATAATTTTAATTTCATTTGAAAGTATGTATCTTTGCCCATCATTAAAAATAAGAAAATGGATAACGGATTATACGCAAAATTTAACACCTCAAAAGGTGCTATTTTAATAAATTTAGAATTTGAAAAAACACCTGGAACAGTAGGTAACTTTGTTGCTTTAGCTGAAGGAAATTTAGAAAATAAATCAAAACCACAAGGAAAACCATATTATGATGGTTTAAAATTTCATAGAGTAATTGCTGATTTTATGATTCAAGGTGGTTGTCCACAAGGAACTGGAACTGGATCACCGGGTTATAGTTTTGATGATGAATTTCACCCAAGTTTAACACACAGTGGCCCTGGAATTTTATCTATGGCAAACTCGGGACCTGCTTCAAACGGAAGTCAGTTTTTTATTACACACGTTGCTACACCTTGGTTAGATAACAAACATACTGTTTTTGGAAATGTTATTGAAGGGCAAGATATTGTTGATTTAATTAAACAAAACGACGTACTTGAAACTCTTGAAATTATTAGAGTTGGTGAAGCTGCTGAAAAATTTAATGCTGTAGAAGCGTTTAGAACTTTTGAAGGTTCAAGAGCTAAAAGAGAAGCTGCAGCGAAAGATGCAATGAAAAAACAAATGGACGAAATTGCTGCTGGATATGACGAAACTCCAAGTGGTTTACGTTACAAAATTCTTCAAGAAGGAACTGGTAAAAAAGCGACAAAAGGAAGTATGGTTTCTGTTCATTACAAAGGTTCATTATTAGATGGACAAGAATTTGATTCATCATACAAACGCAAAGAACCAATTGATTTTCAAGTGGGAGTTGGACAAGTAATTGCTGGTTGGGATGAAGGTCTTTTATTATTAAAAGTTGGCGATAAAGCACGTTTTGTTATTCCTTCAAACTTAGGGTATGGAAGTCGTGGTGCTGGTGGAGTTATTCCTCCTGATGCTACTTTAATTTTTGATGTTGAATTGATGAAAGTTGGATAAACTTTTTATAAAACATAAGCTTAAAAAAGAAGCCGTTTCAATGCAAATTGAAACGGCTTCTTTTTTAAAAATTCTATCTAATCTAGTTAAGAAACACATTATAAAATTTCAGTTCAATTTAAATTTATAATAAAAATAAGGTAGATAAGAAATTAAAACTTACCTACCTTAAAACCTAACCAAACTTTATTTTAATGATGTTTTCTTCTACCACCCTCTGATCTTTCTGATTTTTCTTCTCTATTTACAGGAGGTTTTATGCTGTACGTAAAACTTAACATTCCGTAAGTTCCTATATTCTTTTTAAAGGTTTCTTCAAAATAATTTGCAGCACTTGTTCTTTCAATAGCAATACTTTTATCTAAAATATCCAATACTTGTAATTTCAAGTTTCCACGTTTCCCTTTCAAAAAAGCATATTCTAAAGCCACATTCCAAATTGGAACTGATTGCGAATCGAAATTATTATCCGTATACATGGAGTAATCAAATTGCGAATTAAAATTCAAACTTCTCGTAATATCCCAATCAAATTTTGTGAAATAATTTTGCTTGAAGTAATCTCTCACTTTATTAGTTAATGAATACGTTGTTTTATTGATATCAAAATTGGAACCTACAATAATATCTAAACTATTCTTATTTTCATTATTTAAAGTAAAACCTACGCTGATATTTCTGGAAGATGTATCGTTATACTCATCCTCAATAATAGCTGTAGACTCACTTAAACCACCTCTTAATTTCAAAGTATATCTAATTGGTAAGCCTTTTATTTTATTTCCATAATGGAAAATTGCTGTGGCACTATTTTCATCTCCATAATTTACATAAGATGTATTTTGAATAAAATTATTATCTACTTTTTTAGAACTAATAATAGCATTTGATGTTCTTTTATACATTAAGTATGTAAAAAAACTTGACGAAGTACTAAAATTATGTAAATTCATTCTCATATTAAACTCTTCTACTTTTTCAGGAGTTAAATCTGTATTTCCAACCTTTATACTCAAAGGATTAAAATCATTTACAACTGGATTTACTTGACCAGAATTAGGTAATGAAATTGACTTTTCATATTTTAAATAAATTTCCTTTCCTTTTTTGAAATCGTACTGTAACCGCATTTTTGGTAATACATTAAAATAACTTTTATCTAATTTTGAAGCAGTATCAATATCTAATAATTGTTTTTCATTTTCAAAAGAACCATATAAATTAAATTTTAATTTATCCTTACTATACTCATAACCTACCTTATTTTCACAGGATTGAACAGTATAATCTAGCTGATACATTAACGGATTTTGTGATACTTCATTAATAAATTTCGCTTGATCTATATCCTCTTCATTATTATTATTTTGTATTTCAGAAGAAAAACTTAAATAATGCGACTTTACAATTGGTTCCATATATCGTACAGAAACATTCACATTTAATGCTTTGTTATCTTCTAATCGTGTAATTTTTTCTAGACTTGTTTTCGTTGTACTTTCATCAGAAACATTATAATTATTTAATGAATTCTGATAATTAACATCTTTATTATCAGAAAAGTAAATACTTGAAGAAACTCCAAAATTTCGACCATTCGGATTTATTTTTTTTCTGTATGAAAAACTTAAACGACCATTACTTCTATCATCATTACTTGAAGATTCCCTATTACTGTTTGTTGATTCAAGGTCTTCTTCATTATAAAAAACGGAAGAATTTTTAGATTCGGATTCTCTATCGTCCTTTTTAAAACTTCCTCTAAAATCGAAATAAGAATTTTTTGAAGACCTATTTTTTAAACTAAAATTAATATTATGATTGTTAGAAATATTTTGATTTTCATTCTCTTTTAATGATTTATATGAATTTCCATTTCTAAATTCCGTTCTGTCAGAGTTTTCTTCACTTTCACTGTCGGAATACCCATAATTATAATTTATATTAAAATTATAATCTTTCTTTATTTCATAATTATAAGAAGCTCCAGCTGTTCCAGTTGTTAAAAAACCACTCGAATCTTCCTTACTTCCATCTCGTTTAAAAACAGTAGCCCCCGTATTATTAATATTATTTAAATTTCCAAAAGCAGCCATTTGCGCTTTATTTGTAAACGCATTTAAATCAAAATTAGTTATGTACCGATCATTCGTTCCAATACCCACACCCATTTTACCAAAATAACCAGTTTTTCTACCGGGCTTTAAAACCAAGTTAATTATTTTCTTTTTCTCACCATCACTAATTCCTGTTACGCGTGAATCTTCACTCCCTTCATCAATAATTTCAATACTTTCAATAGCATCGGCTGTTAAATTTTTTAAAGCAATAGTAGGGTCATTTGTGAAAAATTCTTTGCCATCTACTAAAATTTTTGTTATTTCTTGACCATGAGCGCTTACCGCTCCGTTAGCTTCCACTTCAACGCCTGGCAATTTCTTCACTAAATCTTCTAAATTATCATCTTGTTTTACTTTAAAAGCCTTGGTATTAAATGAAATCGTGTCTTTTTTAATTTTTATTGGAACTATTGCATTTACAACAACTTCATCCAATTGATTTACTGCTCGAGCCAATTTAATAGTTCCTACATTCACACCTGGTTTTGTAACTTTTAAAACGCGTTGATCCGTTTGGTAGGTCATTAAAAAAACTTGAAACAAATAGGTATCTTCCTTAAATTCAGACAATTCAAATTTACCATGTATATCTGTTGAAGTATATTTTACTAACAACGAATCACTTTTTTGAAGTAAGGCAACCGAAGCAAATTCTAAAGGCACATTTTCTTCATCAACTACAATTCCTTTAATATTTTGTGAAAAACTATTGAAACTATTAAAAACAAAAACACAGGTACTTAAAAAAAGCATTTGAGATTTCAAGCGACTTAATAAGTCTTTAGTTTTCATAAATAATTTAATGGTTTCCAAATTTATACTACCTTTATAGTTGACCTAAATACAAAGTTGCTTCATTTTTTTGACTTTTAGGGTTAATTAAAGTTAATAAGTGTTAATACAACATTTAAAATTAATTTTTTACCTACTATAAGTTTAAAAATTATTTACCATAACTATTTATTAATGCAAAAACTATAAACTTGGATACCATATGGATAAACAAACTGAATTAATTATAATTGAAAATTAATGAAACCAATTATTTCATTTGAAGATTTTTCAAAAACAGACATTCGTATAGGAACAATTATCGAAGTCAATGATTTTCCTAAAGCGAAAAAACCTGCCTATCAATTAACAATTGACTTTGGCGAATTAGGTCTTAAAAAATCCAGCGCTCAAATTACCGATTTATACTCCAAAACAGATTTGTTAAACAAACAAATTGTTGCTGTTGCTAATTTCCCTAAAAAACAAATTGCTAATTTTTTTAGTGAATGTTTGGTACTCGGAATAGCTGACCGTAATAACAAAATCGTACTTTTACAGTCTTCTAAAACACCTATTAAAAACGGAAGTCAAATACGTTAAATTAATAAATTATTATGTTGCAACAATTAGCTAAATCGTTAACTGGAGAATTATTTTTTGATGATTTACACAAAAGCATCTATGCCACCGACGCATCTGTATATCGAAAAATTCCTTTAGCAGTGGCTTTCCCTAAAAACACGGAAGATTTACAATTGTTAATTACTTATGCAACTCAGCAAAAAATATCCTTAATCCCTCGAACTGCTGGAACATCCTTGGCTGGGCAATGTGTAGGTGAAGGAATTGTGGTTGATGTTTCAAAATATTTCACTAAAATCCTAGCTTTTGACGAAGCTGCAAAAACCATCACTGTTCAACCAGGAATTATAAGAGATGAATTAAATCTGTTTTTAAAACCATTCGGATTGTTTTTCAGTCCAGATACTTCCACCACAAACCGTTGTATGATTGGCGGAATGGTTGGAAACAATTCTTCTGGAACAACCTCCATTCGTTATGGTGTAACACGTGATAAAGTACTTTCACTAAAAACAATATTAAGTGATGGAAATGAAGTTGTTTTTGAAGGTTTAACAGTGGAAGAATTCAACCATAAACGCATTGGAACTACTTTAGAAAACACAATTTATAAAACTATTTACAATGAACTTTCAAATCCTGAAATTCAACAAGAAATAGAAAAAGAATTTCCAAATGCCGCTATTCACAGAAGAAATACAGGGTACGCAGTTGATATTTTATTGAATTCTTCATTGTTTTCAACTTCTTCAGAAGAAAAAATAAATGTTGCTAAATTATTATGTGGAAGTGAAGGAACGTTGGCTTTTACAACAGAAATTACCTTACAATTAGATAGCTTACCTCCTTCCGAAAGTATTTTAGTGGCTGCACATTTCAACAGCATTCAAGAAAGTATGGAAGCTGTGGTAACAACCACTAAACATAATTTATATATGTGCGAATTAATGGATAAAACCATTTTAGACTGCACAAAAAACAATAGAGAACAGCTGAAAAATCGCTTTTTTGTGGAAGGCGATCCGAAAGCTATTTTAATGTTAGAAGTAAAATCTGACAACTTAAAAACTTCACATCAATTAGCAGATGAGCTGATTGCTGAATTAAAACAACACAATTTTGGATATGCTTTTCCAAAATTAATTGGAGACGATATAAACAAAGCCATTAATTTACGAAAAGCTGGTTTAGGTTTGTTAGGTAATATTGTGGGTGACAGAAAAGCCGTAGCATGTATTGAAGATACGGCAGTGGAAGTGACTGATTTACCACAATATATCAATGAATTTTCAAAGATGATGACTAATTTTGGTCAAGATGCGGTGTATTATGCGCATGCTGGTGCTGGGGAAATTCATTTACGCCCCATTTTGAATCTTAAAAAACAAACGGATGTTGCTTTGTTTAGAACCATTACTACCGATGTAGCAAAAATGGTTAAAAAATACAACGGATCGTTAAGTGGTGAACATGGAGATGGAATTGTTCGAGCTGAATTTATTCCATTAATAATTGGTGAAAAGAACTATGAATTACTAAAACGAATTAAAACAGCATTTGATCCAAACTGTATTTTTAATAAAGGAAAAATTGTAGATCCGTATCCTATGGATCAAAGCTTGCGCTATGAAGCAGATAGAATTGAGCCAGAAATTACAACCATCACAGATTTTTCTGACAGTGAGGGTATTTTAAAAGCTGCTGAAAAATGCAATGGTTCTGGAGATTGTAGAAAACCAGTGAGTGCAGGAGGAACAATGTGCCCAAGTTACCGCGCTACAAAAAATGAAAAAGACACTACAAGAGCTCGTGCCAATGCTTTACGCGAATTTTTAACGAACCCGATAGCTATCGGGACAACAAGTAATAAAAACAGATTTGATTCTGAAGAACTTAAAAAAGTATTCGATTTATGTTTAAGCTGTAAAGCTTGTGCTAGCGAATGCCCAAGTAATGTGGATGTTGCTGCTTTAAAAGCAGAATTTTTATACCAATATCAGCAAATTAACAAACCGAGTTTACGCACCAAACTATTTGCTCATAATGTAACATACAACAAATTAGGAAGCATGGTTCCTTTTGCAACTAATTTAATTTTAAATAATTACATCACTAAAAAAGCAATAGGAATTGCAACACAACGCAGCATTCCTAAATTGTATAAAACAACATTAAAATCGTGGATCAACAAAAACAAAAAGCGATTGTACAGTCATCCTTTTAAAAATGGTGAATTGTATTTGTTTTGTGATGAATTTACCAATTTTTATGATGTAACTATTGGTATTGATACCATTGAACTACTTACTAAATTAGGCTATAAAGTACTTTTTATTGACCACGAAGAAAGTGGTCGAAGTTTTATTTCAAAAGGGTTTTTAGGTGAAGCAAAAGTGGTAATCGACAAAAATATTGAAATTTTTAAAGATTTAATCACCAAGGAAATACCTTTAGTAGGAATTGAACCTTCCGCTATTTTAGGATTTAGAGATGAATATCCTCGATTGGCAACTGATAAAACCAATGCTGAACTAATTTCAAAAAACTCGTTTACTATAGAAGAATTTATTAAAAAGGAATATGAATTAGGCAATATTTCATCTGCTAGTTTTACAACTATTGAAAAGGAAATTAAAATTCATGTACATTGTCATCAAAAGTCATTAAGTACTTCTGAAGCTACTTTTGCACTATTAAATATTCCTAAAAACTACAAACCAACAATTCTAAATACTGGATGTTGTGGTATGGCTGGTTCATTTGGATATGAAAAAGAACATTATGCCATTTCTATGCAAGTAGGTGAAGACACTTTGTTTCCTAAAGTGCGTAATACCGCTGAAACTGTTGAAATAGCCGCTGCTGGAACAAGTTGTAGGCATCAAATAAAAGACGGAACCCAAAGAAAAAGTAAGCATCCTGTTAGTTTGTTACGTGAAGCTTTGAAATAATTTCTATAGATTTTAACATTCCTATTGTAAGTTTAAATCAGTTTTAAAAAATTTACCAATTTATAAGGAATTTCAAAATTCTAAACACAATTAAGTAGACGCTTTCGGCGCTAGGAACACAACAGATGAAAGCCAAGAGTAAGCACTCTACTTTTGTAATCCTTAAGGAATCCCAAACTACAATAAGACAATTATTAACAATTCTATTAGGTGTTTGATGTCATCATAGCTTTATAAAATAATCGATGGAAAACATTTGAAAAAGATTGTAGAAGGCTTACAGAATTTATTAAATTAGGTATAAACTTAAAATATATTATCTGATGGAGATAAATCAATGATTAAAGTAATAATAAAGTATGTCTTAAAGTTAACCTTTCGAAGAAAGGTAAAAAAAACAATTAACATTGTTACTTGAAAAACTAGACTTAGAAGCCATTTAAAAGTTTTCACTCCTTAATTTTTGGGTGTAAATCCGTATTTAGTTCATTGAGCTAGTACAATGGGAATAAAATATTAGACACTAATTATGGCTCAACACCAAAAGTTGTGGAGTAAATAAAAAATTAAGAACTTTGGTTTTTTAAAATTATTGATATTTTAAGTACACCAATAGATATTGCTAAATTATTATTACCAGAAGTTCTTGTTGATTATTTTAAACTTACTAAACATGAGGTAAAGTGCGGGGAACTCCATTTTTATTTTACAGAACTAAATAATATACCAG
>JAGPIQ010000229.1 GCA_018054895.1 Lutibacter sp.
TTAAGTGGAAATTATTCATCAGGGACCACAACTTTCAGTCAAGATGGGCTAGCTGCAGGAACCTATTACTTTCGCTTAAGGACATATTATATTTACGAATGGGCTCCTTATAAATTTATTGTAAAATTAATACAGCCTGCTCAAACAATTGATGCTGAACCGAATGGAAATACAGCACAGGCTATTACAATAGGACTAAATGATTCAGTAACCGGACATATCGGGTATTATTATAATTTAACCAGGGATGAAATTGATTGGTGGAGCGTTACCACTACCGGCAATGGCAAGCTATCCATTACCATGGCTTCTGCAAACGCACAATATCTTTAAAACCTTTTAGCTTAAATTGAAAAGTGTCCATAAAATGCGATTGTAATAATTCTCGTAATTGTGTAGCATTGAATAAAATTCCAGAATTTTCAGCTTGTCGCATCACTTCATCAAATTCAATATGATGCACATTTTTTTGATAATGTAATGAAAGTGAATCAATATCTAAAGCTGGACTCACACTCATATTTACTGGCGGCAACTGGGCTGTATCTCCAATTAATAAAAGTTTGCAGTTTTTTCCAGCTTCTACATAAAAGAACAAATCATCTAACAAAGAACCATTTTCATATAATTTAGAATCCTGATTGGTATCTGAAATCATAGAAGACTCGTCTACTATAAAAAGGGTGTTCTTAAACTTATTTTGTTGTAAAGTAAAACTCACTCCTCCCGTTTTATTTTTTTTAGGATAATAAATTCTCTTATGAATTGTAAATGCTGGCTTTCCTGAATAATTACTAATCACTTTTGCTGCTCTTCCTGTTGGAGCTAATAACACCGCTTTCATATTAACATCGCCTAAATTATTAATAACCGTAGAAATTATGGTTGTTTTACCCGTTCCGGCATAACCTTTGAGAACAAAAATATCATCAGAAGTCGAATTCAAAATGAAATCGGCAATTTTCTGAAAAAAAACTTCTTGTTTTTGTGTGGGTTGATGCGGAAAATTATTTTGTAATAAATTGTAAAACAGCTTATAAGTCATAAAAATGGATTTGGCCAATATTAATTTTTCAAATATACTGATGATTTTTGCAAGAAATTCTTTTGTGTAGAAAAAAAAATTGTAGATTTGCGTACCTATTTAACTAAAAATAAATTATTCAAATGTTAGAAATTGCTATTTATTTAGTCGTATTGATTGTTTTAATCTTTGCATTGGTTAAACTAATTGATAAATTTGTTACACCTGGAAATAAAAAAATATTCACTGCAGTATTGTGGGGAATTTCTCTTTTTCTTGTATATTTAATATACTCATCTATTATGAAACCTATTGAGTTTCAAAATGAAAAAGAAGCTCGTTATGAAGTTGCTGTTAAAACAATGTTAGACATCAAAAAACTTCAAACGGGTTACAAATCTGTAAATGGAAAATATGCAGATACATTTGAGGAATTAATCAAATTTGTTGAAAGCGGACAATTTGAAATTATTTCTAGAAAAGATACTGCTGTTATTGATGCTGCTAAAAATGCTGCTTTTGGTATCACTGTTGGTGCTGATGGTGTTGGTGGTTTCTTTAAAGATGAAGTAATCATTACTAAATTAGGTTCTGTATCTGTTAAAGATTCATTATTCAAAAACTCTGATCGTTACAAAAGACTTAATGTTGTAAAAGTTGGTGGAGTTGAAGTTCCAGTATCTATGAAAACAGGAGTTGTTAGTAGAAACGATATGAATCTTTCTGTATTCCAAGCTATTATTGACAAAAATGCTTTATTAAAAGATTTAGATCAAGAATTAGTAAAACAAGAAAATAAAGTTGAGTCTATTGACGAAATCAATGGTCCACAAATTATTTTAGGTTCACTAGAAGAAGTAACTCTTACTGGAAACTGGCCAAAAAAATATGGTAATAACGAATAACGACATTACTCAAAAAACATATAAAAAGTTGTCCATTCAGGTTTCCTTGAGTGGACTTTCTTTTTGTGTCTTTGATTTAATTTCCAACAAGGTAATCAATACCATGTCAATTCCCTTTGAGAAAAACAAAGTGATTGAAGAACAATTATGGCGCACTTTTGTTGATTATCCTATTCTTACAAAATCCTACGATGAAGTAATGGTGGTGCACGATAATAATCTGAATGCATTTGTACCTACTTCATTATTTGATGCTAATTTTTTAGCGAGTTATTTGCAATACAATACCAAAGTTTTTGAAACCGATTTTTTTACTTATGATGTTGTTTTTCCTTATGAAATGAATAACATTTATGTGCCTTTCGTTAATATCAACAACTTCTTATTAGATCAATATGAAACTTTTGAATACCAAAATGCGAATTCTATTTTGGTAAAACAACTACTCGATTTATCTAAAAACAAAGAAGAAAAGCAAGTCTTTGTTCACTTACAAAAAGAACACTTTGAACTAATTGTGGTAAAAAATCAACAATTAATTCTTTTTAATTCATTTCAATACAAAACACCAGAAGATTTTATTTACTATATTTTGTTCACTTGTGAGCAACTACAACTAAATCCTGAAACTATTTTGGTTCAAATATTAGGAAATTGTTCTGAAGACGACGCTTGTTTTAAAATAGCTTTCCAATACATTAGAAATTGTAGTTTATTAGATGTTACTAGTAAAGCTTCAATTTTAGAAGTAACTCCTACTGCTTTAAGAAATCACTTTATATTATACCATTCATGAGAATTATCTCCGGAAAACACAAAGGGCGTAGATTAGTTGCACCTAAAAATTTACCTGTTCGTCCTACAACCGACATGTGTAAGGAATCGTTGTTTAATATTTTGAATAACTATTTTAATTTACATGGATTAAAAGTTGTGGATTTATTCTCAGGAACGGGAAACAGCAGTGACGAATTGGCTTCTCGTGGTGCGGGACCAATAACTAGTGTTGATGGCGACATGGGTTGTGTGAATTA
>JAGPIQ010000230.1 GCA_018054895.1 Lutibacter sp.
AATTCCACCATACGCAGCTACAACTTTGTCATCACCATAAACTATTGGATAATTAATTCCATAGCTTTTAACAAAACCAGGAACATCTTTTAAAGTTTTTTCTCCGTCCAGCGAAATGCCAATTATTACAACATCATTTTTATAATCATTCTGGATAGAAATAAGATCAGGAATCCCTTTTCTGCAAGGAGGACACCAGGTTGCCCAAAAATCAATTATAACGACTTTGCCTTTATAATCTGAAAGTTTAACAATTTTTCCATCAAAGGATTTTAGAGCAAAGTCAGGAGCTTTATTTTCATCAAGTTTTACAACTACGGTTTCAGTATCACCAGGTTTTGTATTACTTGTATTTTTATCAACACAAAATGAGTTTACACTAAAAGCTATTAGTAATACTAAAAACATTTTTGTCATGATTATCATTTACCTTTCTGTTTAGGATTTATTTTGTTGAGTTACTTTGTGCAGGTATGTAATTGGGTGGATAAGGACCTTCTTCTGGTTCGGTTCTAGTGTTATTAACTATAAAAAACACAACCAGAACAATAATCGTAATTACAGTCCATATTGTGCTTTTTAATTTCGGGTCCATACCAGGTTTTTTTTCTATAACCTGTTTCCCAATCTTTCTTTCACGATTTATATTGTTATTTTTTTTTGCCATAATTTAACCTGTATGATGCCTTAATTATTTTTTGGTTTCGTTAACTTAAAAATGAATGCTTAAAATTAAAAGAAAACTTGGGGTAGAAATTATTCCTAAAACTCGTTTTCTATAGTAATGTTTGGTCGGAACCTGTTTCGCTAAATGAAAATATGTGGCTGTTAAAGGTTTTAAGTTCAACAAACAATCCTTTTTCAGAAATTTCCTTTACAGAGCGTTTATATGTTACATTGTTTAAAAGATCTGTTAAAACAATATCATCAGATTTTGACTGGATATTAAACTTTAATCTGCATCGCGAGGTAGAATGGTAGTAGTTTACAACAACAATACGCAGTTCATTTCCTAATCGCCACTCCCAAGCAAGTAAATTTTCATAACTCAAATCGGAGTCAGCTACCGGACTGGTTTCGAGCAATTTCCATGTGCCGTTTCTAAAAATATCAGCTTTAGTTATTCTAAATAAATTACGATAAAACTCTTTTATCTTCTCGTCTTGTTTTTCTTCAGGTTCTCTGCCAAGCTGCACAGGCAATTTTATTTTTTTGCCTTCGCACTGACCATCAAAATAAAATGTAATTCCTGAGATGGTACTTATAACAACAGCGGCTGCAATAGATCTTTCCCTGCCAAGTTTAACAATTGCTCTATCTTCATCATGATTTTCTAAAAATCTAACTGATTTTTCCTGATAAACTTTTTCTGCTTGAAGATGTTCTTTAATACTATGAATAGCACCTGCAGCAAGTCGGTCTGTTAAACGCTTATCATAAGTAAAATCAAAACCAAGATTTTGTAACTGCCATTCAAGATCCCAATATGTTTCTGCAATAAAAATAAAATCATCCCGTTTAATTTTTACCTGGGAAATAGCTTCTTCCCAAAATTCTTTTTCAGGTTTTTCAAAACCATATTTTTTTAGAACGCCAATCCACGTATTATAAAAAATATTATTTAACGGCAGCATTGCAATATCGCATCTAACACCATCGCATAAATCTGTCAAATCAATTAATACAGAAGTAAGATAATTGCGTGCTTCTCTGCTATAAAAATTTATTTGAGCAGTATCCTTCCACGGCGGAAAAAGAGGATCGCGTCCGTGAGCAAGATATTCTTTGCTATTGGCAGGTGAAGGATAAAATGTGTATGGATCATTTTTAAAAATGAATTCATCAGCAGTTAAAAATATTTCTTTGTTAGACCAGATTAACGATGATTTTGCACTAAAGTGGTTACAAACAAAATCAAGTATAAGACTTATACCAGCGTTGTTTAATCTCTTCTTAAAAGATAAAAGATCTTCTCTTGTACCCAGCAAAGGGTTTATTTCATATCGATCAATTGAATATGGTGAACCGATTACATCATCTTTATGCCAATCTTTTAATGCGCTGTTATATGATGAAATTAATTCAGGTTCAAAGCAATATTCATTTATCACGTCTTTATTATTATCCCAAACACCCATCAGCCATATCATATCAAAACCAAGTTCTTTCCACCTGGTTATTTGATCATCCGGTACTGATGTGAGAGTAAAATCTTGACCAAAGCGTCTAATCCAAATGCGTGCATTTAATTCAAGCAATCTTGGGTTACTGCATATTTTCATTATTCAATAAATCGGTAAAAGTTATAAAACAAATAATATTCTTACATCAAAGATAAATGAATATTTTTGTTAATTGATAATTAAAAAACTGATAATATTAACAAAATTCATTAGGTAATAATTACGGAATTGTAAAGAATTTTTAACCTATTGAAGAATGTTGCTCATCTTTATTAAACTTTTTATTTGAGATGAATGAATAATTGTCTGGTAATTCAATATTTTTAGTTTTAGAATTAAACTTAGAGAGTAAATAGTTAAATATCTTGTATTAAAACAAGTTTTTGAAAATGAAAAAAATAGCAATTAAATAATAAAATTAACCACATTTAAAACATTAAAAGGAGCATTGGTATGATAATTGTCAATAACAAGAACCACTTTGGTTAGCTAAATTAATTTTAAGCATTTTCTATAACAAAGTTTTACAAAGAAATATCGAGGAGACTGATGTCAAATACAACCATAAAACCAAAAGATAGCACAACAAAAAATCTTTTGAATCCTGATGTAGCAAATAATGAACTTGAACTTGAACTCGAAGAGTATACCCGTTCGGCAGTAAGAAATATTAAATTTACAGTAATATTAAAACCGGCATTAATTTCATTAATTGCTCTTTTCATTTCTTTCTATTTAGATTTATCCGAAGTTCCAATTTTAGGTAATATCACAATAGAC
>JAGPIQ010000016.1 GCA_018054895.1 Lutibacter sp.
CAACAGGGCTAACTTGTAGCAATTGAGCTAAATCTAACAAAGCCAAATTCAAGGTGTTTTCATATAAAATTACCGTTTGTTCATCTGCAGCGGCAGTAGATTGTGCATTTAACAAATCTCCTTTTGGTTTCACGCCAGCTTCAAATTTTGCTTTTGCATTTTCAATTTGTTTGGTGCTAATTTCATACTGAACTTTAGCAACACTTAAATTTTCTTTCGCAAACAATGCGTTTAAATAGGTATTAACAACATACAAAGCAATATCATCTTCAATTTTTTCTAAATCAAGTTTACTGGTTTCAACACCCAATTGCGCTTGTTTATAGGTGTTTAAATTTCTGTAGCCATTAAAAACGGTTATGCCTGAATTAAGTCCAAATGAACCTCCAAAAGTACTTGTTGAAACTCTGTCTTGTGAAACTGGATCAAAACCAGACCCAAAATTCAAATTTCCACTAGTAGAACCATTTAAATTAGGTAAAAAATTTCCTTTAGCACTAATTAAATTCTCTTGACTAATTTCAATAGTTAGTTTATTTTGTTTAATATTAATATTGTTCTCTACGGCGTAAGTAACACATTCTTGTAATGTCCATTTTTTATCTTGTGCTTGTATGCTTATGCAGAAAATGAAAGCTATAATGGTAACAATTTTTGTTTTCATATGAGTTTTTTGATGAATTTAAAATGAAATATGCTTATTTATAGCCGTACAAATTGCTTTTTAGCTAGAAACAAGTAATTTTATATATGACGACTAAATTTATTAAATGTTACAACAATAACAACTTATATAACTGTTAATTTTTGCCTTTTCGAACTTTTTTAATGACAAAGTAAAGTAAAGTGCCTACTAAAAGATACGGAAAAACCATTAAATAGAGTATTCCTGAGTTCAACCCTTCAGCCTGACTAACATCGCCACTTTCTACAACCGCTTTGCACATAGCACATTGAGCGTGTGTAATTTGTGAAATTAAAACAAGTGAAATGATGAGTGCTTTTTTCATTAAATGCTGTAATAAGGTGAAATCATAAGGTACACTAAAACTCCTGAAATTGCAACATATAACCATAGAGGAAACGTGTATTTTGCAATTTTTTTATGCAATTCAATATTGTTAGTAATCGCTCTAACAAACGTAATTAATACAAATGGAATCACTGCAATAGATAATATAATATGTGAAATCAACAATGTAAAATATACGGTTCGAATAGTACCTTCACCACCAAATGCTGTTGAGGTAGATGTCATATGATATAAAACATATAAGACTAAAAACAATACAGAAAGTCCGATGGCTGTTTTCATTAAGGTCTCATGTAATTGTAGTTTGCCTTTTTTTACAGCCCAGACTGCGGCTATTAATAAAATAGCAGTAAAACCATTAATGGTAGCATAAATTGGTGGCAAAAACACAGGTAGCGTTACATCAATTTTAACTCCAAATAATACGGCAACTACAAGCGGAATTACAACCGAAAGGATAATAATCCATTTGTTATATTTATCAGTGGACTGTTTCATTATTCTTTTAATAAAAGTTTAATATCTTCTTTTAATTGATGGACACCTTTTGGATCTAAACCATCATAAAATGCAATTGGATTTCCGTTTTCATCAAGGCGTGATCTAATTTTCCCTTCTTTATCAACCAAAGCAAACATCCCTGAATGTTCAAAACCACCTTCAGCATCACTATTTTCGCCAGCATATAAGGTAAAACCTGTATTTGCTAAGGCATAAATAGCATCTTGTTCGCCGGTTAAAAAATTCCAAGTTTTTAAAGTGGCACCGTGGGTTTCAGCATATACTTTTAATATTTCAGGCGTGTCATTTTTAGGATTAATGCTAAATGAAGCAATCCCAAAGTCTAAATTTCCATAAAATTCATTTTGAATTTTCACCATGTTTTCAGTCATTCTTGGGCAAATAGTAGGGCAGGTGGTAAAGAAAAATTCTACTACATAAACCTTATCTTTATAAAATGAATTTGAAATTAATTGTCCATCTTGGTTGGTAAATTCAAAGGAAGGAACCGTTGCAATGGTTGCTAATTTTATTGGATTAAGATGATTTACAATTTTTGGAATAGCATAAATACCAAAAATCAAAATAATAAAAGCTATACCTACGTATGAATATTTTTTCATAGTTCTTAAATTTCGCGTTTTCTTCTTGATTCTTTTTCAGCCGATTTTTTTAATTGATAATAAATGATATCAATATCGTCTTTCATTTTGTTTTTTAGGGTTGAAATAGAACTCATATCATAGCCATATAGCTTTCCTCCAGCAGTATCATCATCGTCTTTTCTTCCTCTTAAACGCACATCCATATCTACAATATAAGTGTTTTCAGAATAAAAATTTTTATTTAATTCGAAAGGTGTTTCTAAACTTTTAAATAAACTTTCTATGGAAGTTGAATTGCTATACACAAAATGCCATTTTGAAATGTCGGTAAATGCAGAAAGTTCAGCAATAGTTTCTTTATATAGTTCCTCATTTCCTTCAGGAATTACTGCAATTGCTTGAAAATATGGTTTTGAATAATAGCGTTTGTAAATAGTTTGATTCACATTAAACAAACTACCCTTTGCTTTTTGAATATCATTTCCTAAAAAACAAAGTACCGTTAAATGTTCTTTAAAGGTTGTTGAAGATTCTTTGCTAATTTCTGAAATGTCTATTACATTTTCAGTTAAAATAGGCAAGTTCGCATACTTGTAAATTCCTTTAGAAAGGAATACATAAAATACGAGTGGTAAAATAAATAGACTAAAAAGTACCCAGAATTTTTTCATTGTATACAAAAATAAAAAAAGGTGGTTATTAAAACCACCTTTCAATTATAATATTATATTAAAATTAGTAGTGCCATTTTACTAAAGGCGATAAAACATCATTTATATAGCTTCCTTCAATTAATAAAAGAGTTGCTAAATACATAATTAAAAATACTGCTGTCCAAACAACAGATCGTCTTAAACTTTTAGATTCATCATTCATATGCATGAAAAACCAAGTAATGTAATATGCTTTTACAATGGTTAATACCAAGAAAATGATGTTTAGTGGGCTTGTTCCAAAAATTTGAGTTAAATGAAGTGATGCAGGTTTTATAATTCCTAAAATTACTTCAACTATGGTAATTAAAGAAAGAATTCCGAATACCTTCCAAATTAATCCTGTGTGTGATGTATGTTCGTGTGCTTGTGCTGCCATTTTTAAGTCTTTTTTAAAATTAAACTAAGTAGAAGAAAGTAAATACAAATACCCAAACCAAATCTACAAAGTGCCAATATAATCCTACTTTTTCAACCATTTCATAATGACCTCTTCGCTCATAAGTTCCTATAATAACATTAAAAAATATGATGATATTGATAATAACTCCTGTTAACACGTGAAATCCGTGGAAACCAGTAATAAAGAAGAAAAAGTCAGCAAACAATGTATTTCCATATTCGTTTACCTTCAAATTAGCCCCTTTTACAACTCCTTTTGCCTCGTTTAAAAAAGACATAGCTTCGGCTCTAGGAATTATAATTTTGGTTTTAGTTGCTGGGTCAATTTCTTGAGTTCGTATGGTAATATTTGGATTTGCTTTAAAGCCTTCAATAACTTCACTTACAGAATAGGGAGCTATTGAGCTCTCTTCCATAAACCAAATACCTTTATCTCTAGATAATTGCGTTCTTTCAGAATGTGAAGAAATAGCGAATTTTTCAAGCTCAATTTGGTGTCCAGAAGCATCAACAAACTGAATTATTTTTCCATCATTTAATTGCACAGCACCGTAAGAACCAGCAATAAAGTTTTTCCATTCCCAAGCCTGAGAACCTAAGAATATGATACCGCCAATAATGGTAAGGAACATGTAAAAAGTCACTTTTCCTTTTTTCATTTGGTGTCCAGCATCAACGGCTAAAACCATTGTTACCGATGAAAATATTAAAATAAAGGTCATTAACGCCACATAATACATAGGCGCATGTAAGCCATGTAAAAAAGGAAAGTGCGTAAACACTTCGTCGGCAATTGGCCAAGATTCAATAAATTTAAAACGCATTAAACCGTACGCGCCAAGGAAACCAGAAAAAGTAAGTGCGTCAGATAATATGAAAAACCACATCATCATTTTGCCGTAACTTGCTCCTAGTGGATTGTTGTTTCCACCTTCCCATGAAGTGCCCGTGGAATCAGTAGCAATAGTTGCTTCCATAAAGATTTGTATTTTGATTTTTAGTTATAGTTGCGTCAAAAATACATTTTTTTTTCTATCTAATAAAATAGAAAAATAAAAACAAGTAGATCCACAGGATGTCTACAAAGTGCCAAAATATAGCACCAAGCTCTAAACCAAGTGTGTCCTTTGAAGAATATTTTTTATTTAAGTGATTGAAAATCAATACACTAAGCACTATTAACCCTGCGATTACATGTACAATATGCGCTAATGTTATTCCGTAAATAAACGAAGATTTTACCGTACTTTGCTCACCAGCAAATACATAACCCGCTGAAAATAACTCCTCAAAACCTTGAAATTGAAACAAAACAAAGCCAATTCCTAGTAAAAAAGTAGCAATTAGAGTTCCAGTTGTAGCCGTTCTATTATCTTTTTTTATGAAGAATTTAGCGAACATAAAAGTAATACTACTCAGCACAATTAATAGTGTTGAAATATAAAATGCTTGGGGTAAATCAAACGAAACCCAATCGTAACGTTTTCTACTCACAACATAGGCGCTTGTTAATCCTGCAAACATCATGGTCATGCTTATCATTGAAACCCATAACATAGGTTTTGCTGATTTGCGTTTTGCGGCTGTATATTCTTGTTCTAAAGTTTGTTTCATGTTTGTTTTTATTTTTTTAGTGGTACACATGCTGTTCGCTATGAATCATTTCGTTGGATGATGCTGTTTTTAGCTAGCTCGTTTCATGTTTTTTTATAGTTTTTCAGTAGGTATCCCAATAATTATTGGAACTGTTCGCAATGAATCATTCCTTCGAGAGGTTGTATTCTTAGCATGTTTATTTTATGTTTTTAGTGTAAAAATTTGTCAATTACATATATTATTTGAACTAAAGTAATATAAAAAACGCTTGAAAGCATTAGCTGTCGTGCTTCTTTATTTGTTTGGTGTTTGTATAGTTTTACAGCATAATACAGCATGGTACTACCTAATAAAACTAAAATTACTGCCGTTAAAGGGTAAATATAAAAATTCCCTGTTATTTTTAAAACAGGAATTATAGATACTACAATTAGGCAAATGGTATAAATTATAATTTGAATAACTGCTTTTTTATCTTTCTTACCCATAGGCATTAAATTGAAACCCGCTTTTTTATATTCATCAAATTGAAGCCAAGCAATAGCCCAAAAGTGTGGAAATTGCCAAAAGAACTGAATTAAAAACAACATGCCAGGTTCAATAGAAAAATCGTTGGTTGCAGCAACCCAACCTAACATAAACGGAATTGCTCCAGGAATGGCACCAACAAAAACCGATAGAGGAGTAATTGCTTTTAAAGGCGTGTAAATACTGGTGTACAAAAATATTGAAATAGCCCCAAATAATGCACTTTTCGGATTGATGCTGTACAAAATAGCCAAACCAACAATGGTAAAAGAAACAGCAACTACCATTGCCATTGAAACATTCATGCGTCCAGTTGGTAAAGGTCGGTTCATGGTGCGTTTCATTAACGCATCCGTATCTTTTTCTATAATTTGGTTGAAGGCATTTGAAGCTCCAACCATTAAATAGCCGCCAATAGCTAATAACAGTAATATTGAAACCTGAATTTTTTCAACAGCCAGTAAATATCCTGCCAAGGACGAAAACACCACGCTTAATGAAAGGCCTACTTTTGTAAGTTGCTTAAAATCATTAAAAACTGCTGAAAAAGTTATTTTTTTTGAAATTGAATTTGAAGTTATCTCCATTTTTTTAGTTAAATACCTTGCAAAGATATTTTTTTATTACACAATTACAACCTTATAATTAGATGATTAAATAAAATATGAAAATAAATATTAAAAAATACTTTGTCATTTGAAGAAATGTTTTAAATTTGCACTCGCAATTGAGGTAATTAATTGCTAAGTTCAGAAAAAAAAATGACTGCGAAAGTAGCTCAGGGGTAGAGCATCACCTTGCCAAGGTGGAGGTCGCGGGTTCAAATCCCGTCTTTCGCTCTACAATATAAAATACCAATGCAGGAGTGGTGGAATTGGTAGACACGCTGGACTTAAAATCCAGTGGGCTGTAAGGCTCGTGCGGGTTCAAGTCCCGCCTCTTGTACTAAAAGCTGAAACGTAATTGTTTCAGCTTTTTTTGTTTTGTAACTTTCCGAAATTATTTGAAACACTGACAGTATGATGTTCCACATTGCTATAGAATCTACTATTTTTAATAGTATACCAAACCTTAGATCTCAACTGCTAAAAGGAGAATGTGATTTGTTCCCAAATTTAGTAGGTAAAAAAGGAGGTCATTTTTCAATGAAAGTCCTTGATGATTTTATTAAAGAAGAAGTTTCACATAGTTCATTTACGTTGACTTCAAATTTAAATAGAAGTGTTTTGACACTTTCAAGTGGTGAGCGTAAAAAAGCCTTATTACATCATTTAATTTCAAGTAAACCCGATTTTTTATTGATTGAAAATCCTTTTGATGCCCTTGATGTAGCAAGTGTTCAGCAGTTGAAGAGTCATTTAGAGGAGCTTTCAAAAACCATTTCAATAGTTTTAGTATTTAATAGAAAACAGGATATTTTAAGTTTCATTGATACTATTTTAGTTGATAATAATAAAAAAGCACTACCAGTTTCAAAAGACGTTTATTTAAATGATAACAAACCGATTTTTAATACTGTATTAGAGATTGCAGTGCCAAAATCACTGAAAGTTTTTAAGGATACTCCTTCAGAATTAATTTCTTTTGAAAATGTGAATGTTTCATATGACGACCGAAAAATTTTAAATGACATTAATTGGACTATTAAAAAAGGGGAGTTTTGGGAGTTAAGAGGTGAAAACGGTTCGGGAAAATCGACCTTATTAACTATGATAAACGGTGATAACCCAAAAGCATATGGTCAAAATATTCGTATTTTTGAAAAGCAAAAAGGTTCTGGTGAAAGTGTTTGGGATATCAAACAAAAAATTGGGTATTTTACGCCAGCTATGATGGATTTATTTGATGGAAATCATACTGTTTTAAATATGGTTATTTCAGGTTTAAAGGATAGTATTGGGTTGTATGTTCAAAGTACAGAATTAGAAATTCATTTGGCGAATGAATGGCTGCAATTGATAAATTTATCTGATAAAAAAGCACAAAAATTTAGAGATTTAAACGAAAATGAAAAACGATTGGTGTTAATAGCTCGCGCAATGATAAAACAACCGCCATTGTTGATTTTAGATGAGCCTACAGTTGGTTTAAATGATGAAAATGCGTTCATGTTTGCGCAATTAATTAATGCTATAGCTCTAAACAGCGATACGGCTATATTATATGTTTCACATAGAAAAGAAATCGGATTGGCTCCTTCCTATGTTTTTCAGCTTCAAACTTCTGCTAATGGAAGTGTTGGTACAGCTCATTTTAATGAGTTAGCACGTTAAAATTGATGGGTAGAATATGCGTTTGTATTTTGATTGAAGATTAATTTAAATATGGTTGTTTTTTTAATTAATTTAGTAGATTAAACATAAAATAAAAAAATGAAAAATACGGAATTAATTAGGTCAATAATTTTAGCAATTTCAGTTGTAGTTGCAGGTTATTTTATTGGGAATTTATTTATAAAAGGAAAAGAATATGATCGATTTGTACAAGTAAAAGGATTGTCCGAACGTCAGGTAGCAGCTGATTTAGCGGTCTGGCCTATTAATGTGAATTTAGGCGGAAATGATTTACAATCTTTAAAGCCAGAAATTGAAAGGCAAAATAGGGAGATAAAACAATTTTTTGTAGATCAAGGGTTTACAGATCAAGAATTAATGGTGGGGGCTTCAACAATTAATGATTCTAAAGCTTCATTGTATGATACGGGAAATGAAACTAGAGAATTTCGTTATATTGCTAATTCCGATTTTACTATTAGAACAAAGGATATTGAAAAATTACAAAAAACATTATCAAAATCATTGGAGTTAATTTCTAAAGGAATCTTAATTAGTTCGAAAAATTCTTGGCAACCCATAGAATATACGTTTACGGGGTTAAATGAAATAAAACCAGTAATGATTGAAGAAGCTACAAAAAATGCGCGTGAAGTTGCTGAAAAGTTTGCGCAAGATTCTAATTCAACCGTGAGTAAAATAAAATCGGCACAACAGGGACAGTTTTCAATAAGTGATCTTGATCAAAATACATCACATATTAAGGTAGTTCGCGTAGTTTCTACAATTGATTATCAGCTGGAAGATTAATTAATTTAAGTTATAAAAAAAGCGTTTTCAAATTATTGAAAACGCTTTTTTTGAAATATATTATTCTTGATACGAATGTTTATAACCTTGATTACTTAAGATTTTCAAGATATCCTTTTCAATAGTTTCTCTTGGATATTCTACAAAACGACCAATTTCTTTACTGTTTTTATAAAAAATAAATGTTGGTACTCGCTGAATATCATAACCTTCCTGAGCGTTGTCTGGTGTTGATTTATTATGACCTACACCAACTAATTGCAATTGTTTATAGTTAAAATTTGTTTCGTCTAAAATTTTATAAAAAACAGGCGTTTGATCTTGGCTATCGCCACACCAAGTTCCCATAAAAGCTTTAATGCTTACATTTTTTAACAATGGTTTTAATTTATCAATAACCGAACTGTTTAATTTGTAATTATTGTAGTTTGGTTCAAACCACAATTTATAAGGAGCAGTTGAGAATTGTTCCTTAGTAATTAATCCAACTAAATCTTCTGTGTCGTTTGCTGTTGCTATCGTAATTTTTTTGGTTGAAGAACAGCCTAAAATTACTATTGAAAAAAGTGCGAACACAAAAGAGTTAGTTTTCATAAAATAGTTATTTTTAGATTAAAGGAAATCTAGTCATTGCTTTTGGTTGTTCAATGCCCATCATTTTTAAAATTGTTGGAGCAACATCACCTAAAACACCATCTTTAATTGCTTTAATGTCTTTGTCCACTAAAATCATTGGAACAGGGTTTGTTGTGTGAGATGTATTAGGAGAACCATCAGGATTCATCATCGTTTCACAGTTTCCGTGATCAGCAATAATTAATACAGAATAGTCATTTTCAACAGCTGCAGTAACTACATCTTTCACACATTCATCAACAGCTTCACATGCTTTAATTGCAGCTTCCATAACACCTGTATGACCTACCATATCTCCGTTTGCAAAATTCAAACACACAAAATCAACCTCACCTTTGTTTAATTCAGGAATAATAGCGTCACGTAATTCGTATGCGCTCATTTCTGGTTTTAAATCGTAAGTCGCCACTTTTGGAGATGGGCACATTAATCGTTTTTCACCAATAAATTCTTGCTCTCTTCCTCCAGAGAAGAAAAATGTAACGTGTGGATATTTTTCAGTTTCAGCAATTCTGATTTGCTTTTTACCCGCTTTTTCTAAAACTTCACCTAAGGTATCAACTAAGTTATCGGTATTATAAATTACGTTGATTCCTTTGTAGGTCTCATCATAATTTGTAATAGTTACATAGTGTAAAGGCATTGTTTTCATGCCAAATTCTGGGTAATCTTGTTGCGTTAACACTTCTGTTAATTCACGACCTCTATCTGTTCTATAGTTGAAGAAAATAACAACATCATCAGCTTTTATAGTTGCTTTTGGAGTCCCATCAGCATTTGTAGCGATAATTGGCTTGATAAATTCATCAGTTACACCATTCGCGTAATTATTTTCAATACTTTCAATAACATTGGTTGATTTTTCACCAACTCCATTTACCAATCCATCGTATGAAATTTTAACACGCTCCCAACGTTTATCTCTATCCATGGCAAAGTAACGACCAGTAACAGACGCAATTTCACCAGTGGTTTTTGCCATATGTTCTTGAACGTCCTTCAAAAAGAAGGTACTCGATTTTGGGTCGCAATCTCTACCATCCGTAAAAGCGTGTAAATACACATTTTTCACTTCTCTTTCAGTTGCAACATCCAATAATCCTTTTAAATGGTCAATGTGAGAGTGAATTCCACCGTTAGAAACTAGTCCTAATAAATGAACATTTTTATTGTTTTCTTTAGCGTAAGAAAGTGCATCAACCAATACTTTCTCTTGCCCTAAAGTTTTGTTTTTTACAGCTAAATTGATACGAACTAAGTTTTGATATACAATTCTACCAGCACCTAAATTCATATGTCCAACTTCACTATTTCCCATTTGACCGTCAGGTAAACCTACGTGCTCACCATCGGTGCGTAAACTTGCATTGGCATATTTTGGGTATAAACTATCTATATAAGAAGTGTTTGCATTAAATACTGCGGAAACTTTTGGATCTTGAGTAATTCCCCATCCATCCAAAATCATTAAAATTACTTTCTTATTCATTCTAAAATCTATTTAATTTTGAATGTCAAAGATACAAAGTATTCACTTTAAGAGCCTTATAATTAAAGTTTAAATTAATTGAAATTTACTAAAACGATTGAGGGTTAGAATTGAGTAGTGAGTAGTGAGAAATGAGAAGTCGGAAGATTGAAGTCCATCAACCAGCAGCCAACAACCAAACCTACTTTTTATACTTTTCTATTGCTTCTTTAATTTTTTCAATTCTATTTTCAGGGTCAGGGTGTGTGCTCATTCGTTCAGGAACTTTATTTGGGCCAGCAGCAGCTTTTAAAATTTCCATGACTCCAATTAATTCAATAGGATTGTAGCCAGCATCTATCATAAATTTTACGCCAAGAGCATCGCTTTCCAATTCGTCATTTCTGCCATATTTCATATTTAAAACATTGGCAATAGCCGCGGCTCCTTGAGCAGTACTTGGGTCTAAACCTACAGCAACGCCATTTACAACCATTTCTGTTAAACCCTGTTTAGCCATTCTTTCTGCTGAATGTCGTCCAACAACATGCCCAATTTCATGACCCAATACACCTGCTAATTGATCTTCATTTTCTAATTTAGAGAATAGGGCATAGGTTATAAATATTTGCCCACCAGGGAGCGCAAAGGCATTAATAGTCTGGTCGTCCTTCAATAAATGAAAATCGTATTGGTAATTGGTTTGTTTGGCAATGCTATTATTTACTAACTTATTACCTACCATATCTACAAATTCTTGAAACTTTTGGTCTGGATATAAACCGCCATGTTGCTGCGCCATTTCGGGTGCACTTTGTAACCCAATAGCAATTTCATCTTCATAGCTTATAGATATATGCTGTTTTTTACCTGTAAATTCGTTTACTTCACTATTTGAATAGTATTTAAATAATCCAAATAAAATGATTCCAACACCAATTAGTAATTTTATTTTTGAATTTCCTCTTTTCATTTTTTAGGTATTTAGTAGTTGGTAAATATACAAAGTTGAATGGTATTTTGTGAATCATCAATTTTAAAAGAAATAATAAATTTTTATACTTTTTTTGAATTGTATAAACAACTGATAAATACAATTAGTAACACCTGTTACCAATTATTATAGATTATGATATATATTTGCATCAAAATTAAAAATAGAAAATTATGAGTTTTTTCGGGTTATTTGGAAATAATGATAAAGAAAGCGAAGTTATTGAGCAATACTTAAAAGATGGTGCTGTTGTAATTGATGTTCGTTCTGCGGATGAGTATGGAAGTGGTCATGTAAATGGATCAAAAAATATTGCTTTAAACGTAATTCCTGGAAAGGTAAAAGAAATTAAAGCAATGAATAAAAAAGTAATTGCTGTTTGTAGAAGTGGTGCAAGAAGTGGACAAGCAACAGACTTTTTGAAGCAACAAGGAATTGAAGTTATTAATGGCGGACCTTGGCAGAATGTTGCTAAATTTGTTAAATAATAGCTTGTTTATAAATACAAAAAGCCGTTTAAATATATATTTAAACGGCTTTTTTGTTTTGTGCTTTTTTTTTAGAAAAATTTAGAAACCAGCTTTACAACATCATTTCCGTTAGCTAATAATAATAAGGCAATTAATAATACAAAACCTGTTACTTGCGCATATTCTAAAAATTTATCATTTGGTTTTCTTCCTGTAATCATTTCAAATAAGGTAAATACCACGTGTCCACCATCTAATGCAGGAATTGGTAGTAAGTTCATAAACCCAAGCATTATAGACAAAAATGCTGTAATTTCCCAAAAAGCTAACCAGCTCCAAGTTGCAGGAAAAATATTTCCAATAGCAATAAATCCACCAATACTTGTGGCTCCTTTTTTGGTAAATACATATTTAAATTGCGTAATGTAATCTTTTAAGATCCAGATAGCTTTTGTGTTACCAACAGGAATACTTTCCAAGAAAGAATACTCTTTATGTTGAATATTAATTGCTGATTCTTTACTAGGTGCAACACCAATAGTTTGATCTTCTGTTTTCGTTAAAACTACGTTTTCAATTACTCCGTTTCTTTCAACAGATAAGTTAATTTTATCTTCAGGATTAGACATTAACTCCGTAAAATCGTTCCAGTAATTTATAGGCGTATTATTTAAACTTACAATTTTATCGCCTTTTAGTAAACCTGCATTTTCTGCTGGTGAAGCGGGTACAATGCTATCTAAAATAGCTGGAACTCTTACTGAAAAAGGTTGCATTACACCGTTTTCCCACATAATACTTCCAATATTTTCAGGAATGTCAATGGTTTCAGAAGTGCCATCTTCATGTAATACTTCAATAGTTTTTATATCTCTTAAAAATAAAAATTTATTAATATCAGTTACATCCAAAGGTTCAACGCCATCAAATTTGGTTATTTTATCGCCGTTTTTAAATCCATATTGTTCAAAAGATTCGTGTACAGCAAATCCACTTTTAACATCTAGTGGTTTTACAAAATCTGCTCCCCACACAAAAGTGATTAGGATGTAAATTACAATTCCTAAAATAAAATTAACAGTTACACCACCTAGCATAATTATCAATCGTTGCCATGCTGGTTTGGATCTAAATTCCCAAGGTTGCGCAGGTTGTTTCATCTGCTCAGTATCCATACTTTCATCAATCATTCCTGAAATTTTCACATAACCTCCTAATGGAATCCAACCAATACCGTATTCTGTCCCTCCAATGGTCTTTTTTAACAAAGAGAATTTATAATCAAAAAATAGATAAAATTTTTCAACGCGTGTTTTAAATAATTTTGCGGGGATAAAATGCCCTAATTCATGCAATACAATTAAAAACGATAAACTTAAAATAAACTGTGATGCCTTTATAAATACTTCCATATATGTGTTTCAAAAAATGTAAAAATCGCACAAATGTACGTTTTTAAATAGAGTTCTAAAGCCAAGAATTAAAGTTAATGAACCTTTTAACAAAGTTTTAGTGAAGTTTAGTGTTAGAATTGCATGTAAAAATTAAAATTTACAATAGAATAGTGTGTTGTATGAAATTGTTGAACTACAAAGTATGATATTATGCTTTATAAATTGAATTAATAATGGTTATTTTTTCCTAAAAAAGAATTTAATACAATGTCAATTTTATATAAATAATAAGTAGATTATTTTTCGTTTGAAGGTTTTCCAATAGTTGCTAAAATTCCACCATCTACATAAACTATTTGTCCACTTACAAAATCACTTGCTTTTGAGCTTAAAAATATTACAGCGCCTTGTAAGTCGGCAGGATCTCCCCAACGACCTGCAGGTGTTCTTCCTATAATAAAATCGTTAAAAGGGTTTCCATTTACTCTAATTGGCTCAGTTTGATTAGTAGCAAAATAACCTGGGCCAATTCCATTTACTTGAATGTTGTGTTTAGCCCACTCCGTAGCCATATTGCGAGTTAGCATTTTTAAACCGCCTTTAGCAGCAGCATACGCACCAACTGTATTTCTGCCCAATTCACTCATCATAGAACAAATATTTATAATTTTTCCCTCCTTACGCGTAATCATTCCTTTTACTACGTGTTTAGATACTATAAATGGGCTTACTAAATCAACTTTTATAACTTGTTCAAATTCGGCAACTTCCATATCTTCTAAAGGGATTCTTTTTATAATTCCAGCGTTGTTTACTAAAATATCAATATTTCCAACTTCCTTTTCTATTTTTGAAATGTTTTCAATTACTTGTGCTTCACTGGTTACATCAAATAAATAGCCAAAAGTTTTAATGCCGAGTGCTTTATATTCAGCAACTGCATGGTCTAATTTTTCTTGTGAAGAAACTCCATTTATAATTAATGTTGCACCAGCATTTCCTAACCCAATGGCCATTGCCATCCCTAAACCATGAGTTCCACCTGTTACGAGTGCAATTTTTCCGCTTAAATCAAATAAATTTATTGACATTGTTTTTATTTTAAATCGTTAATATTAAAAATATCGATCTCCTCATATTATCAGTTTCAACAGTCATATCCTAAATAAGTGTTTTGTTAGTCTCTAAATTTGATTGAATGAGATATGATGAAGAAATTACAGCTTCAATTGTCGCCATCCAATTATGATTTTAATATAAAAATACATTAACGAAATTAACTTAACAATGTTCTACGTACAAAACTTAATTAAATTAGTTGCTGTTTGTAAGTTTTATATTGATAAAGAAAAGCAATAAAGACCAGCGTTTAGAATTTATAAAAAAAAAGAATCCTTTCAATATTATATTGAAAGGATTCTTTTTTAAACAATTTAATAGCATCTTATTAGATACGTATTATATGTCTTTTATATTTTATTACTCTACTTTAAAGGCAATAGGAATACTATAGTTTACACCTACCGCTCTACCACGTTGTTTACCAGGAATCATTTTAGGTAGTGATTTTACTACTCTAATAGCTTCTTCTTGTAATCTTACGTGAGGTGCACGTGCTTGTACATCTGTAATATCACCATTTTTATCAATTTTGAACATTACAAATATTCTTTTGATACCTGGTGCTAAACCTAAATCAGAAGCTAATTCTGAATTAAATTTTTTGTTTACGTGTTGTGTAATTTTATCTTGAAAACACTCTTTTAATTGAGCTTTTGAACCTGTACATCCAGGATAAACAGGAACATCTTCAATAATTGCGAATGGTACATCCTCAATAATGTCTTCCTCTTCCTTAACCTCAACAATTTTTTTCGGTTTAATTACTTGCTTTTCATCAGTTTCAGTAGACTCAATAATAGTCTCTTGAACTTCTTTTTCATCCTCGACCACTTTAATTACATCTGGAGTTGGTGGAGGTGGAGCTTGTTGCTCTGGTGGTTTCACTTGTTCAATTTCAATAGTCTGTTCGTCATCTTGAACATTATATGTTGCTATTCCAAGATCATTAATAACTCTATCGTATGTTTTTTTCTCAATGGCAACATAAACTATAAGTAAGGCTAAAACCAGTCCTAACTGCATAAACAGCTTACTATAGTTCTCAAGATTCGCTTTTGGGTTTTTTTTAACTTGCATCTTTAAAAAATTTTTATGGTGTGCTAATTTAATGAAATAAGATAAACAATTGCAAGTATTTTTTAATTAAAACTAATTTTTTTCAAAACTGTAATAAAAAACGCAAAAGCAATAATTATCCCTATAAAATTCGCCAATATGTCTAAAAAATCAAATTCTCTATATAGCGTTACGGTACCTTGTAGTACTTCAATTAGTATGCCATACGCTAATATGCCTACACTAATTACCCCACTTGCAATAATTAATCCGCGTTTATTTTTAATTGTGAGCAACCAACACGTTGTAAGGATGAAATATGCAACACCATGTATTGTTTTATCCGACAATGAAACACCAGGTACTAAATGTCCTTTTATAGGTATTAGGCTTCCAATAATTATAGCAATGGTTAGTCCTATTGCTATATATAAAAATAAATTACGCACCAATTAGCTCCTTATATTCTTCAGAACTTAGTAATTGATCTAATTCTGAGGTGTTAGTAAAAGCTACTTTAATCATCCATCCGTCACCATAAGGATCTGTGTTTACTTTTTCAGGCTCATCTTCTAAAGTGTCGTTAAACTCAACAACTTCACCTGTAAGCGGCATAAACAAATCGGATACTGTTTTTACAGCTTCAACGGATCCAAAAACGGCATCACGCTCTACGGTTTCATCTAATGTGTCAACATCTATATATACAATATCACCTAATTCGCTTTGTGCAAAATGTGTAATACCGATAGTTGCGATTTCTCCTTCAATTTTCACCCATTCGTGATCTTTGGTATATTTTAAATTTGATGGAATATTCATTTTAAATTATTTATTATGTTAGTTACTTAATTTCCTAATATATATCGAATACTTAATCCAGAGCTAACTGATTGTCTTGGGAAAGTAGTTGAAATAGCATATCGTGAAGAGCTTTGGTCAAAGTAAAACGAGGCTGTTAAATTTGTACTCACGGCGTAATCTGCGAAAAATTTAATAGCTAATAATCGTTGCCCTCCAGTAACCTGATTATTATCTTCATCAATGGCTCTAATTACGGTTTCATTATCTCTTAATGAAATGTCAGCACGTAAATTTAAATCACCTTTAATTTTTGTTTGTTCACCTCCAAATTTAAATTGCATTGCTAAATCTTTAAATCTGTAGCCCAAACCAACAACATATTCAACACCCTTAACTTGTGCAATTGTATTGTTGTTGAAATTAAGTGTTAATCCTCTATCTTTATTTACGCGCCCGCTAAATGAAAATGAATTTTTCATTTTTACATCTACTTTTAATAATGGAGAAAATTCTTCAATTAAGTTAACGTTAGAAAATAATGTTTTATTGAAATAATTTCCAACAATGTCTGTTTTAGCATATGGAGCGGCCGCATTATATTCTAAATTATTACTAAAACTAGCAATAGAGTATAAGGAATTATAACTGTGAGATAAAGAAAAACTTCTAAAGTTCTCTTTAAACCAGTCTAACTTCATTAAGCCTTTGTAATTTATTTGCCAGCTTGGAATTGGAACGTCTCTAAAGGCGCTCAAACTCACTTTTGAAGCATCCACACCTGAATATGCTGCTAAAAAGGCTGGTAATGAAACTTGTTGACTTGTATCTCCAAAACCATCAATTACTTGTCCCGTTTCTTGAGATAATCGTTGTGCAATAATGGCTCTATTTGCTTTAAATTCTTCAAAATTAGCATCACTATTATTAAAAGCAGTTTTTAACATATTATGACTGATACTAAAACTTCCAAATTCCGTAATTGGCGAATTTATATTTAACACATTGTCCACAACATCTAATTGTTGTGAAGTATTTCTTGTATACGTTTTGTTTCCTCTTAAATCTATATCTAAATCTTTAAAAGGCTCTACAGTTAAATTAACATCTAATTTATCAAAATGAGTAGAGCTATATGTTTTATTGTAATATGGATCATCAATTGCACGAGATATTAACCAACCGTTTTCAATAGCTTGTTGACGAATGTCCACTTGACTACCAAATACAAACCCTAATGTTGGAGATAAACCTGCATTATAATTATCACGACCTAAGAAACCAACCTGAGGAACATAGCCAGGTAAGTATGTACCGTTGTTTTCAGAATAATTAACCCGTGCTTTTTTAAGAGCTGTTAAAACTCCATATATGGTTTTACCAATATCACTACCAGTAGAATTACTACTTCTTGGAGTGGCGGATGTATTACTTTGAGTACCTTTTTGAACTACGTTAGTTTTATTTGTACTTTTTTTGTTAAACAAGTCATCAATACCTACAGTTTTATAAAATTTACTAAAATCTAAATCTACTCCTATAGTTTGTGTATTCGCATTTTGAATTACGTTCCCCACTTTATCGATATAAGATTGAGAAGATGCTTGCCAATCAAAATCTGCTGTATAGGTATAATCTGCTTTCACAAAATCTAAAAACGGTAATTTATCTAATGGTAATTTATAGGTTCCGTTTAATGATTGATGGTAATGGTCTGGACGGCCTAAGTTGAAGAAATTATCAAACAATTGTACATCCTCAGCATTATCAAAACCATCATAAACATAGTTATTAGCGGCTCTAAAGTTCAACTGTAACGATTTTGTAAGATTGTACCCAATAGTATAATCCCAATCAAACAAGTAATTACGTTGTTCTAATGTTGGTAATTGCGTTAATCCTTCAATTAAATTTCTAGATAATTGCTCGTTATAACTTCTATAAATATTTGAGTTCACAGCAATGGTGGAAGGTAGTAAGTTTACATTGAAATCTTTTATAAACTTCCAATATTTACTACTCAATAGATCTATATTTTTGAAAGGCTCTATGGATTTTTCCTTAAAACTAAAATTGTAATTTGCCGAAGCTCGTACATTTTGATCTAAGTATTTTTCAACGCTATAATCTCTATGGTACGTTTCATTATAGGCATAAGAAACAGATAAGTTTTCTACATTATAAAAGCGTTGTTCTTTTTCAGAATCTGGATTGAATTCTTTTCGAACATTTATTAAACTGATACTTCTACGCTTTGTTAAATCTCTTGCTTTGTCGCTATTTGGATTGATGTCTTGCGCATCTTCAAATAAAACATCTTGGTATTGAGGATCATATTTTGGATCACTAATTTCTTCAGCAATACTATAGCTCAACGGTAATTTTATGCCCCATTTTTCAGGCAATAATTTACCCATATTTACATTTGTTACAATGTCGTAACTTTTTATATCCTCTTGGTTTCTTTCATTTACACGTTGTTCAATACCTCCAAAACCTTGAGTTTCTATTCTTCCAGCTGCGGAAATATTAGCAAAATCGGCTAAATTTGCATCTGCATTAACAACAGCTGCCCAACCACCTTCATTATCAAATTCTGCAACTCGCATTTCATTAAACCAAACCTCAGCACTTTGATTGGTGCTAGAAACGTTTTGCACTCCTAACATAATTGTTTTAATGTTTGATAAGTTTGGATTTCCTTTTACTCTAATTTCATACCCATCTAATCCACTAATTGGAGAAGGTAAACCTTTTGCTGGATATAGAATATTTGGAGCAATTCCTTCATCAAAGCGAAGTAGTTTTAACTTTCCTAAATATTCTAAAAATACATTATAATTATTTTCTTCAGGCCAAATTTCTAATGCGCTTCTTGATGAATAGTTGGATACTTTAATTAGTTTTTCTAATTGGTAATAATTGTCATCCAAGTCACTACCAATTCTAACAATTGCCTTCATTTCATCATCTTGCACTTGAGGTTTTGTTTGCACACCTTCCGCATGAATGAATAATTTTAGGTGTTTGTACATACGTAAATCTACACGTACATTTTTGTATATAGCGCGAATTTCTTCTGGTTCCAAGTCCGAAACTTTTAAGGTTAAGGCTTGTTCATTTTGTTGTTGTAACGTTGCGCTTCCTCTTAAAATTTCTCGTTCAATTCCAGGAGGTAAAACATATGGAATAGGGTTTCTAGATTCATTTTCTTGAATATTTACGACTCCAACTTCAAAATTTTGTAAATCTGTATTGGTCAAATCTTGCGGAACACTAATTGTTTCATCAATTGTTTTGGTATATCGTCTCCAATCACCACGAACCAATTGTAATTCACCAAAACGCAATACCACAGGCATTTTAAATTTGGTTAAAAATATCCGCATAAAACGAATAGAATTGAACCCCGAAATATTATTTACAACTTCATCTGGTGAACTCACTTGAATTCTAAACTGTAACCATCTGAAATCTTTTTCGCTTCCGTCATCTAATTTTACACGAACACGTTTTTCATCAACAATATTATTACTACCTACAACTAAATCGTTTTTATTTAATGAAACCTTGTATTGATAATAACTTTCAACTGAATTCATTGTTTGATCCTTATCAATATCTTCTGTGTCAGGATATGTTGTTGCAGAAGTTGGGTAACTTTCTGTAGATAAATTATTGGTAGGTGAATTTCCTTGAGTATTATTGAATTTTTTGTAACGAGTTAATATAGAAGCTCCTGCATTATCGTAATCGGTACCTCTAAAATACGAGTAGTTATCATTGGCAGGATCGGGACCAAATGTTGTTCCGAACTTTGCTATTTCCTCATCATCATTTAAACCATCAAAACCTACATCTTGTCTTAAACGTTCATCATCTTTATCGCTAAAAGCATATAATAAAGATTGATTTGTTGGTATTTTTCCCCAAATTGTAGGGTCTGTATTTGCAGTATTTAAAGGATCTAAAGGCAATCCGTTTTCGTACATTTTTCGTCCGTCTTTCAATACGTCTTCTGAAACACTTCCTAAGTTAAAATATACTTCTCCTACTTGATTTGAAAGATCAGCTGGGTTTATGCCATTTGGTAACCCTTCTTCATTTGTAATGGAATAATGATCGTATGGATCCATCAACCAAAACTGAATATATTCTACATTACTTTGTTCAAAATTGGTTGTTGTTAGTGCACGGGTAATTCCACCCCAACGGTCTTCTGGATTGGTGAATTTTCCGCTTCCATCTACATTATTAGTGTCATAATTATAACTTCCACGCTCATTCGGAAAATAAGCTAAATCCATTGTTCGAACTATGGTAGATTGTGTTAGGTCTAGATCTTGCTCTGGAAATAATTCTTCATAACGAATTCGTCTAGTTTCAGCACGAGAAAGTTCTGTATTATTAATGTTTCCGGGTTTTAAAGATGAGCCTCCATAAAATAAAGGATCTATAATGTACCAAGCTAATTTTGCTCTTTTGTACCCGTAAGAAATGTCAGAGGCAGAACCACCAAAATCAAAGTCTGTTTGGTATTGTGGCGTACTTGCCATATGCCATTGTTGAATAGATTTTATTTCTAGTGGAATTTGAGAACCTTCAAAATCGTCTACATAAGAAGTTGCTTCACCATCTTGTTCAATTCTTGAAGGGGAACCAGGTTTTAAATAAGCAAAATCTCCACGAATTGAAAAGTTAGATTCTGCAACCGTATTTATATTAGGTAATAGGTTCACCAATTTTGTTAAAAATGGCACTTCAGTTCCATAACTTGCGTTCAATCCAAAAATAGTATTGTTAATTGGTTCTTGCCCAAATAATGCTTTTTGTGTAATTGGTTTTTCATTTAAATTTAAAAAGGTAGCTCCAGCAACAAATTTATCAGAAAATTTATGTTCAATATCAATACCCAAAAAACGTTTAGTTTGTAAGTTAAAAGCTGCATTATTTTCAACGGAAACATCAATAGGAGCATTGGAAGCTTCTAAACTTGGGTTTACAATTTGAACTCTACCCATTTGATAATCGACTACATAATCTACACCCTCAACCAATTCACGTCCGCCAGAAGTTACTCTCACAGAACCTTGAGGGACATTAAAAGCACCTAAAGGAATTCCACTTGAACTTTCGGATTTATGGTACCCTTTTAGCAAGTATTTATCTTTATATTGATAATTGTTTTTCGCTTCAGATTGTGTAATTTCATATAATTCCTTGAAAATATATTTAGCATCAGCACTTTCTGTTAATTTTGAATTTAAATCATTTCCAAAGGGTTGAATTGTTGGAAAAATAATAAAACCTTTTTCGGAATTTACAGTCGCACCTTCTACATAATCAAAATAACCATCTCCTTCTGGAGTTACAAATTGACTTTGATCTAATTTATCAATTTCAAATAAATTTAATAAGGTTTTATTTGAAATACCACTAGTTGCCGCATTTTGTAAAATATTAATAGGAACACCAGTTGCATCATTTGCATATAATAATTCCAACCTAAATCCATCTTGCTGCATTCTATATGTCCCTAATGAATAGATGTTTTTCATCATTAAATTCCACATTGGAATTTTTGTGCTGATAATTTCACTTCGCAATAATTTTACTACAATGTTTTCGGGAGCCACAATACCGTCACTGGTAAATTCTCCTACTTTATATACATTTGAGTCTCCACTAATTGTATATTCAAAAGAAACGGCCAAAACATCTGAATCCGCCAATCGTCTATTCAAAGAAATATAACCTAATTGTGGATGTAAGGTAAATTCGTCTGAACGTAATTTAATAGCATTTTCAAGTACCGAATAATCACGACCTTGTTGCATAGAAAATGGCGCTAAACCGTTTCCTACAGTAGCAATACTTCTAACAGGGTTGTTAATGGTTAGTATAGTTGAAATGTCATTAGCATCGTTTTTCGGTAAAAAAGATCCTGGAACAGGTACTACATTTGCGGGACCAATATTGGTTGAAACACCTTCTCCAATATCTGATAAAGCGACAATATTTCTAACATCAACAGTTGTAGCATTTCTATTAGTAACCCACACTTCAACCTTCGTAATATTTACAGAACTGTTAATTAAAGGATAATCTTTTAAAGCAATATTATAATTATCTCTAAAATATTGCGCTAAGAAAAAGTGTCTGTTTTCATCATAATCAGTTGCTTGTAACTCAAACTCTTCAATAGTTGAACCTCCTTGAGCAGCCACTGAACGCGTTTGTGATTTTTGTTCTGCAAAAACGCCAGTAACCGATGTTTTTCCAAATTGTAATTGAGTTTTTACTCCAAATAAACTCTGAGCGCCAACAATTAGTGAGTTTTTTAGAGGCATACTTACATTCCCAACTTCTATTTTTTGTAAAATATCATCTTCCGTTGGAGCGTATTCTAACTTTATCTGATTTTGAAAATTAAAGGTAGATTGAGTATCATATTGCGCTCCAACTTTTAAACGTGAACCAACTTTAGCTTGAATACTTGCACTAATTTCTTGGTCAAAATCAAAAGTTAAACTACTTCTATTACTTTCGGATAATTGTGGGTTATCTGTTTTTTGATACATTACACCCATTTTTACCAACACAGAACCTTGTGCATTTACCTCAATAGTATTTCCTCCAAAAATAGATTCAAACAAATCTGACTTTACATAATATGTTGGTAATAAGTCTTTTTGAGCTTCTTTACTTCCTGCTTTTTTACTATTTGTAGCGCTTACCTTATCTTTATAATACTGTAGCATGTCTTTTTTTAACCTAAATTTTTCATAGGCTTCTTGCGACATAAAAACAGGACGTTTTATTTGATAATCACCAATTTTTTCAACAACCATATATTTTTTAGTTGCTGGATCGTAGGTAATTTCCGTTGTTGCTGGATCGGATAAAAATAAATTTCCACTTTGATCACTTTTAAAAGGATATTTTAAAATTAAAGTATCTCTTTCTTTTAAAGCTACTGTTGCATCTTTTAAATTTGATGCCGGAATTTTTTGAGCTTTTACAATTGAATGTCCAAACACTAATAGTAATAGAAACAAATATTGTTTAAATATAATAGACTTCTTCTTCAAATTTATAAGTTTTTGAGTGCTTTTTTAATTAAAACTTCAACACTAGCATTAACATCTTCCTTTACTATTTTGTCTAACGCCTTTTCTGCTTGTTTTTTGTTGAAACCTAAAACTTCTAATGCAGATAACGCTTCGTTTTTATTAGTATTGCTTTCAATGGTTGAAACTTCCTCTAAAGCATAGGTACTTACTATTTTATCTCTTAAATCAATCAATACTCTTTGTGCCGTTTTTGTTCCAATTCCTTTTACAGATTGAATTAAGGCTACATTTCCTGAGGCTATTGCATGCTGAATTTCTTCCGTAGTCATAGATGAAAGCATGGTACGTGCAATACTTGGCCCAACTCCTGAAACAGAAATTAACAATCTAAAAATTTCACGTTCAATTTTTGATGAAAAACCGTACAATGTATGCGCATCTTCTTTAATAGATAAATGCGTGTACAAAAAAGCGGCTTCAACATCCGGAATTTGAGAATAGGTACTTAATGAAATATTCAAAAAGTACCCAACTCCATTTGCCTCAATTACAGCGTATGTAGGATTTTTCTCTATTAATTTACCTCGAATATGAGTTATCATTCTTTACTTTTTCAATTACTCGTCAAATGTACTAAAATAATCTTTCTTTTTTTTATTTTCTTGAGCGTCAACCACTGCTATACAAACCATGTTCACAATATCATCTACACTGGAGCCTAAATGTAAAATTTGAGCAGGTTTATTTAACCCCATAACAATTGGTCCAATAGACTCAATATTATTTAAGCGTTTAATTAATTTATAACTAATATTTGCTGAATTTAAATCAGGAAATATTAATCCATTCACTTTTTTATTATTCAAACGACTAAACGGAAATTTTTCGCCTCTAATATCCATATCAAGGGCAAAATCTGCTTGAATTTCTCCATCTACACTCATGTTTGGGTAACGATTATGTAATTTGGCAGTTGCATTTGCTACTTTACTGGTTGAAGATGATGGCGCCGAACCAAAATTTGAGTAACTAAGCATAGCAATGTTAGGCTCTAATCCAAATATTTTCATAACACGATGTGTCATTAATGCTATTTGAACTAATTCATCTTCAGTTGGATCCATGCTAAATGCTGTATCTGAAAAAAACATTGGACCTCTATCGGTAATCATAATATTAGTTGCAGAGACTCTTTGTACGCCTTCAGCCTTTCCTATTAGTTCAATTAAAGGTTTTGCTACTGTTGGGAAACTTCGAGAATATCCTGAAACCATGGCGTCAGCTTCTTCTTCATTAACCATCATTGCTGCAAAATAATTACGTTCACGCATCCATTTTCTGGCATCTAACATGCTAATTCCCTTACGTTTTCTTCTTTCCCAATGAATTTGAGCAAATCGATGTCTTCTTTCACGTTCTTCATCTGATTTAGGATCAATTATTTGAAGATCTGCATCAAAATTCAACTCCTCCATTAATTCTTTTATAATTACTTTATTACCTAACAAAATAGGCGTTGCAATTCTTTCTTCATGCACAATTTGAGCTGCTTTTAGCACATCCAAATGATCTGCTTCTGCAAAAATTACACTTTTAGGATTCGATTTTGCACGTGTGGTAATCATACGCATTAACTTACTACCAGTTCCTAAACGTTCTGCTAATGCTTCTTTATAGGCATCCCAATTCGTTATTGGTTCTTTTGCCACTCCTGAATCCATTGCTGCTTTTGCTACAGCTGGAGGGATTTCAGTAATTAAACGCGCATCAAATGGTTTTGGAATGATGTATTTTTTTCCAAATTGAATATTGGTTTCACCATAGGTAATATTTACTTGCTCTGGAACTGATTCTTTTGCTAAATCTGCCAATGCGTGTACAGCTGCCATTTTCATTTCCTCATTAATACGAGAAGCTCTAACGTCTAATGCTCCTCTAAAAATATATGGAAAACCTAACACATTATTTACTTGATTAGGATGGTCAGATCTACCAGTGGCCATAATAATATCTTTTCTGGTTTTTATGGCTAAATCGTAATCTATTTCAGGTGTTGGGTTTGCCATTGCAAAAACAATTGGATTTTTTGCCATGGATGTTAACATATTTGGTGTTACTACATCACCTTTTGATAATCCAATAAATACATCAGCTCCATTCATGGCTTCTTCCAAGGTATTTAAATCTCTATGGGTTGCAAATTCTGATTTTTGTGCCGTTAAATTTTTAGCATCTTTACGGATAACACCTTTACTATCACACATTACCATATTGTCTCGATTTGCGCCTAAAGACAAGTACAAACGTGAGCAAGAAATAGCAGCTGCTCCAGCACCATTTATAACAATTAATACTTTTGAAATATCTTTACCTGCAATTTCAACGGCATTTTTTAGTGCTGCTGCGGAAATTATGGCTGTTCCATGTTGGTCATCATGCATTACAGGAATATCTAATTCTTCCTTTAATCTGCGTTCAATTTCAAAAGCTTCGGGCGCTTTAATATCTTCTAGATTAATACCACCAAAAGTTGGGGCAATATTTTTTACGGTTTCAATAAATTTATCAACATCTTTGGTGTCAACTTCAATATCAAATACATCAATATCTGCAAATATTTTAAATAGTAATCCTTTCCCTTCCATTACTGGTTTTGATGCTAAAGGACCAATATCCCCTAAGCCTAAAACTGCTGTACCATTAGAAATAACAGCCACCAAATTTCCTTTCGAAGTATATTTGTAGGCATTATTTTTATCTTTCTGAATTTCTAAACAAGGTTCAGCAACCCCTGGTGAGTATGCTAAAGACAAATCGCGTTGTGTAGAATATTTTTTAGTAGGTACTACTTGAATTTTTCCAGGAGTTGGTTTTGCATGATACAACAAAGCCTCTCTTCTAAAGTTCTTTTTATTCATGAATGCTTGATTTATTTGAAGAACAAAGATATTGAAATTAATGTGGCAAGTGATGAATTATCTATGAAATTGGCAATTACTCAATTTTTTTTTATAATTAATTATTTTGATATGAATAAGAGTCATTTTATTCACTGTTTCTAAATATGATTAAGCCATTTCTAAAGTTTTCAGAAAAAAACATTTTTTATTTTTTTGTTAATACGCATAATTGCAAAAACAAAAACAAAGATTTGCTGTTTTAGCAATTACCCCTGTTTCGCTATTGCATAGAAATACGTGTTTTGAAACTTGTCAATTTTGAATAGACACGTACAAAAGAGACGGTTTTTATTTGGAAAAAAATATTTTGAAAAGGTAAAGTTTGGATAAATGCACACCTTTAAATAATTTCCATTTTTTTCAATAAAAAAGAAGCATTCATATTTTTACAAATCCCATCTTTTAACTGATAGTCAAAATGTAATTCATCATTAACTATTTCAGCATCAAAATAATAGTTTTTAATTTGAGTTAATTCTTGCTCAATTTCACACAAACTTAAATCGTGCGTTGCAATGATTCCTGTTGAATTAGAAGCCACCAACTTTTGTACAAACTTTTTCGAGCCGATGGCTTTATCGGTACTATTCGTGCCTTTCAAAATTTCATCTAAAATTATAAAATAGCTATCGGTTTTAATTTCATCAACAATAAATTTTAATCGTTTTAATTCTGAAAAGAAATACGATTCATCATCCGCCAATGAATCCGTAGTTCGCATGCTTGTAATTAATTTTATTGGAAAATAATCAAAACGTTCCGCACACACAGGTAAACCCATATTTGCCATTACAATAGACAATGAAACCGTTCTTAAAAAAGTGCTTTTCCCTGCCATATTTGCACCAGTAATAATAAAAAATTGCTGATTTTTTATGTTGAAATTATTATCGACTCTGTTTTTCTCTTTCAATAAAGGATGTCCTAATTTTGAAGCATTCATTACCTTATTAGTGCTATTTATTTTAGGAAAAACATATGTTGGATGGTTAAAATGGAAGTTCGCTAAAGAATTTTGAGCATCAAAAAACGCAATCACTTTAAACCATTCTTCAACACTATTTTTATAGGTTTCTATCCATTTTTCAATTTGAAAGGCTTGCTGTACATCACGCAAAAACAACCCATTTCCAACAACGGCAATCAATATATTATTTCGTTGATCCAATGCATCTAGTAATTTGGAGTATTTTTTGAAAATAACGGACGCTTTTTCAGTTTCAGACTGAATATCTAATTGTTTTTTCTTTAATATTTTAGTAGTAAACGTAGTGTTTTCAATTTCAACCAATAATTTATGATATTGACGAAATGTATCTTTGGCATTACAAGCATTATTATATAATTCATTCACTTTTTTTAAGTAAAACCCAGAAATAACCAAACCAAGGATAAACCAAAGTAGCAATAACACATCTGGAATCAACCGAAATCCGATTGATGCAATAATTCCAATAGAAATTATTGAAAAAGCAGTGGGGAAGTACGCTATAAATTTTGGGAATACGGACGTATAATTATGAATCCACGTTACAATTTCTTTGGCCGAATGTTGCACTTTTACCAAACTCGCAACCGCTGAAAAATGATGCCTCCAACTTGGTTTTTCACTTAATTCTTTTATAGCTTCTTGTTTTTCTTCAATAGATACAATTGCATTGGAAGTTAGGGCTTCAAACAATTTATTTTTTCCTTCTAAAGTAACCGTTCTATTACTGTATTGAAAAAATGACCCGTGTCCAAATAAGTCAATATCAAAGCTATACGGATGTTTTGAATTGATAAATTCTCGACCATCCTCTAAATGAAAATAGTTGCGATTTAGCACGCTAATTTCAGTAGTATTAATTTCAACCAACACTTTTTTTAAGTCGAATTGGTATTGTAAATCGCTGTGTTTAAAAATTAAATACACAAATATAAAAATCGCTATTCCTAACAACCCTAAAATGACAGGAAGGTTTCCAAAAAAAAGATAAATTCCTAAAACCAAACTTAAAAAAGTAGTGAATCGAAGCCAACTTGAAATGGTTAATTTCTTTTTTAATTGAGCCATTTCTAACTCAAACGTTGCTTTTTGTTGCGTATAAAATTCTAAAGGTTGTTTCATTTACTAATTTCTATTCCGTTAGCCAAACTTAAAACATGAAGTTGTGGATATTTTTTTTAATTAAAGTGCCGCTTTATAGCTGGTAATTCGTTTGTTGCAAACTACTATTATAGTACTTTTCAAAATTAGGTTGAAATTGGTTGATATTAAAATTTTGAAAGGGTAATTTTTAGTGCGCTTCCAACGGTAAATCCATATTTACATTGTTTATTCCACTACTTATTTTAGTGAAGGCTTTATGAACGTTATATTAAATGCTGCTTAAAATTAATAAATTTAACAACTATTAATATGTGAAAAATCGCTCATGTTGCATTATTTGATTGTTAATTACTTTTATTTAGAAGTTTTAAAGTTAATTTTAAAAAGCTTAATTTCGGTTTAAATTTAAGTAAAATGAGAAATGTTTTAAGTTATATAATTATATTTTTTATTGGTGGAATGGTGGCTTATTTCTACTTTAAAAAAGACCTTTCCGAAAGCGAAAAGGAGCACACTCAACTTATTTTAAATGAAATAAGAAACGTAAGTAAATTGGTGGTGGTTGAAAGTTCATTTACGCAAATGTATAATTATGAAAAATCGAAATATTTTTTAATAGAACAGTTTTCATTCGATAAAAAAGTGATTTTGGCTGTAAATGCCAACATTCAAATTTCGTATGATTTGTCTAAAATGAAAATTGAAACGGATTCCATTCATAAAAAAGTAATTATCAATTATATTCCTGATGCAGAAGTGTTTATTTCACCCAAAATTTCTTATTTTGATTTTGAACAAAGCACGTTTAATACCTTTACGAAAGAAGAATTAAATAAAGTACATGCTAAAAGTATTCAAAAAATAAAAGAAGCGGCTAATATTGCAGGTTTAAAAGAAAAAGCACGCACTCAATTAACTATAGAATTAAAAAAAATATACAAAATGACCACCTTATTAGATTGGGAATTTGTAGACCATACTGGTTTAAATATTCAACAAGATACTTTTAAGGATTAGCAGAATTATAACTCATATTTAAAATAAAACCCAACCGTGTTTTCTGTAAACTGCGGTATAAAAGTACTTTTTTTAGATTTGATAAAAGGATTGAAATTTTTTAAAGGTTCAAAATGATAGACCAATTGAGTTACTAAAATTCCTATTCCGGCTCCAACCAAAACATCGGCTATATAGTGTTTGTTATTTGCCATTCTAAAAATACCTGTTGTTGTAGCAAATGTGTAGCCGCTATATGCCAAAATGGGTGAAGTTTCTTTAAATTCATTCATTAAAACGGCTGCGTTTGTAAATGCGATGGTGCTATGTCCAGACGGGAAAGACTCCGGCAATCCATCAGGTCGTGTTTTTAAAATAGCGCTTTTTAAAAGTTGTGAAATCCCTGTTGAAACCACGTTTGAAATAAATAAATATTTCGATTGGTCAAACCAATGATTTTTAGCTTTTACCCCAAAAATATCTGCAGCATATAGTTGCACAACTGGGACAAAAACCAAATAATCGTCTATGGAAGTTTTATAATTTTCTCCTACATTTTTACGAATATTCTTTTGAAAATCTTTTTCAAAATTACTGTTGTTAAGTGCCAGACCAATGCCAATTAAGCTTAAAGGAAATATATTTTTTTGTAATAGTGTTTTTTGCGTTTTTATTGCAGCAGTATCAATTTGTTGAACGGAGTCATATAAATTAGTCTCGTTTTGCGCGTTGGTAAAAACGGTGTTTATAAACAAAACTAACGTAAGTAATTTAGTCGTAATTTTCATAGGTAGTTAACTATTTCAACATAATATTAATTGGAAAAACTCCACCTTTTAAAAATGCTAAACTATGGGTTAGCAATTCTAAAAAAAGTATGGCATTTACTAAACTCACTTAATTATTAGAGCCTTTTCATGAAGTGATTTTACGTGTAAAGAATAGCTATAATTCGGTTTAAATATAAAGTTTTCTGATAAATAGTTTTCAATTTTAGTTTTTAGAATTTCTTTATCGTCTAAAGTACGGACTGAAAACCTTTATTAGTAACAAGATTTTCTTTTAGAAATTTTTCATTTTTTTAGTTGGGTAATTTATTTCTGAAGTATCCATATAAAAAAGCACCAAATGTAGCACCAATTATAACGACTAAAATTGGTAAAACACCTTTACCAACTAATACAAATAGAGGTCCAGGACAAGCTCCTGCCAAAGCCCAACCTAATCCAAATAAAGTTCCTCCAAAAAAGTTTCGTTTAAAACCTGTTGCTTTAGGTGATATTTTAATTGGTTTTCCTTCAAAAGATTTTATTTTTTGACTTCTGAATAAATACATAAGTACCAGACCAATGGCTATTGCAGAGCCAATGATTCCATACATGTGGAAGGATTGAAATTTAAACATTTCATAAATGCGATACCACGATATAATTTCTGCTTTACTCATTACGATTCCGAATAGCACTCCAATCAATAAAAATTTTAGTAATTTCATATCTATTCTTTTTTAAAATAAGATGGGTAAAATATACCATGTCATAATTAAACCACCTACAAAAAAACCGATAACGGCAATTAATGATGGTAATTCTAAGTTGCTCAGTCCAACAATAGCGTGACCAGAAGTACAACCTCCAGCCCAACGCGATCCAAAACCAACTAATATACCAGCTATCAGCAGAATTAAAAATCCTTTCAGTGTAAACAAGGCTTCCAAACTAAATAGTTCCGCAGGTAAATAATTGGCGCCTGCATTTTGTATGTTTATAGCTGCTAAATCTTCAATTGTTTGAGGGTTTAGAGCAACCATATCCGAAGGTGTTAACCATTGTGCAGAAATAAATCCGCCAATAATGGCACCAACAACAAAAATTAAATTCCAGTTGTTAGATTTTACATTAATTTTAAAGTAATCGGTTAATCTTCCTGCACCGCCAATAGTACAAAATGTTTCTAGGTTTGAAGAAACCCCAAAGCGTTCTCCAAAATAGAAAAGTAAAAACATGACCAATGCAAT
>JAGPIQ010000107.1 GCA_018054895.1 Lutibacter sp.
GTGTCCTTTAATTGGAGTGCTAAATCCAACCCTTGCTGATGGCTTTTGATGGCTTCGGAGAAACGAGCGCTTTCTCGCTGACGCAAGCCTATACTTTTATAACAAAGCATTTTACCTACAACATTATTCTCGTCGATAAACTTATGTAAAATTACCCGAAGCGAGTCCTCATTTCGAACTTTATAAATTGTTGAAGAAAGTTCTTCTTTGTAGACCGCTTCTTCCTCTGTTTGTTTTAAGGGAGAACTACAACAGCTTAGCAACGTAATCACAATGAACAGAAAAACTAGTTTTTGTATAGTCATGCGTAAATGTGTGAATTATACTAATATAGGTTACTATTGTTTATAGTTTAGAAAGCAAAAAAACAATTCACCTAGGTTAATTTTTAAATTATTAGTTTAGGTAAATTTACATTATTTTTCTGATATGATTTGCATTTAATATTTGAATTAAAGAGGACAAAAAATCAGAAAGCAAGACTCTTTTTAAAGCAATGATAAATTACTTGAATGTCATTAAATAGTAGTTTCAAAACTAAAAAAAAATTGGATTGCTAAGCAACAGTTGCCAAAACAGCAATAAAAATGGGGAATAGAAAATATCAATATGTTAAATTCAAAATCCCACACTTTAGGAATTGACCCGAAATTCTGCCCTTTTATTTGTCTTCTAAAAATAAAAAAACCTTACAAATCAAAGATTTATAAGGCTTTACGAGTTTTAAAAGTGGTCCCACTTGGGCTCGAACCAAGGACCACCTGATTATGAGTCAGGTGCTCTAACCAACTGAGCTATGGGACCTAAAACTGGGCGCAAAAATAATACTAATTTACTTTATGCGCAATTTTTATGATAAAAAAATATTACATTTATTTTTTTATCTTCGCTTTAAACTTATAATATGCACAAAATTACTTACTTATTCATTTTCAGCTTGCTTATTAGCTTGTCTGTTTTTGCCCAAATATCAAAAAACACTAGTGATTTTAGTGATAATATAAGATATGGAGGTGGATTTAATGTAGGATTCGGCAATTCGCTTACCACAATTTCTGTGTCGCCAAGTGCTATTTATGATATTTCTAATGAATTTTCTGCTGGATTAGGGTTAACTTATGTGTATTTAAAAGATAAATCAACCTATAATAATACAACTCATTTATATGGTGGAAGTATTTTAGCTTTTTACAAACCTATTAATTATCTTCAATTATCAACAGAATTAGAAGAGTTGAAAATAGATCGGAATATTTATTCTGATAATTATTCAAAATGGCAAACAGCTTTGTATGTTGGGTTTGAATATGTAACAGGTAACGTTGCTGTAGGATTACGTTATGATTTATTATTTGATGAAACTAAAAATGTAACGCAACCTTCTGCTTTAACACCTGTTTTTAGATTCTACTTTTAAACCAGACTTTTTGAAATTCCCTTTTAATAATTAAAAATGCGACTTCATTTATATTCTCTTTTAAATCAGTTCCTTTTATAGTTGCTAATTCATTTTCAGAAATATCAATTCTATATAAAAGGTTTAAATAAATATCATATTGGCTGGTTATTAAACTTAAAAGAATTTCATTTAAACGATCATTTACTACTGAAATTAATAAAGTATCAGCAATCGATTCACTCACATTTGCCATTTGAAAATCCTTATTTAATTGTTCAATGAGTTTTATTAAGAAATTTTCATTTTCTATTTTACTAAATACTTCTATATGTGTATTAGAAGAAAACATTATACAGTTCGCTTCATTAAATTGAATCCGAAATTTTCTAAAGCAGCTTTCTTTTCAGTTGAAAGCGATAACGAGTTTAAAACTTCAAATGCTTTATTCGTGTACATTTCTATTTCATGAACAGTAATTTCTGAAATCTTATTGTTCTTAAAAATAGCTGTAACAGCTTCAATTTTAGAAGAGCCACCGCTTTTAGAACTGTACAAATTCAATAAGTCATTTTTATCATTTTCTGGACAAACCTCCAATGCTTTTAAATATAAAAACGTTTTTTTATTTTCTAAAATATCACCACCTATTTGTTTTCCAAAAGTTGCAGCATCGCCAAAGGTATCTAGCAAATCATCCTGTAGCTGAAATGCAATTCCTAAATTCAGTCCAAATTGATACATTTTTTCAGCCTCATCATCAGAAACATTTGCCACAATAGCGCCCATTTTCATGGCGGCTCCTACCAATACCGAGGTTTTAAAAGTAATCATCTGAATATATTCGGGTATTGAAACGTTATTTCGAGTTTCAAAATCGATATCTAATTGCTGTCCTTCACACACTTCCAACGCAGTTTGGCTAAACAACATCATTAATTTTTTAAAAATTTCAGGCGGATATTTTTCAAAACATTGATACCCTAAAATCATCATAGCATCACCAGACAAAATTCCCGTGTTTATATCCCATTTTTTATGTACAGTTTCGTTTCCTCTACGCAAAGGTGCACTATCCATAATATCATCATGTATTAAGGTAAAATTATGAAAAACCTCAACAGCCAAAGCCGCGTCATATGCTTCTTCCACATTTCCATCAAAAATATCACAAGTCAACAATGTTAATATCGGACGCAAACGCTTACCTCCTATTTGAAGTATATACGCTATTGGTTCGTATAAATTTTTTGGTTCCTTTACTTTAATTGCTGTATTTAAATAAGTTAAAAACGAGTCTCTATAAGTATCTATAACATTCATAATCTGTAATTTTCTGTAAAAATACATTTTTATGATGTTACCACTAATATCGACTTCAAAATTTTTAAATGTTATTAAATTAATAAAACTTAGGAAACTTTACTTGTTTCTTTAGTTTCCTTTATTATATTTGCACCCGGAAATTTATGAATATAATTTATGAAGAAAACCATTTTACATAAAGCTGGTGAAATTTTTTTACGACTCGGGTTTAAAAGTGTCACCATGGATGACATTGCAAATGAACTTGGGATGTCTAAAAAAACAATTTACAAGTTTTTCAAAAATAAAGAAGAATTGGTGGATGAATCTATTTCTGTAATTCATCAAAAAATACATGAAACAATATCCTGTATCTGCGGAAATAACCTTAATGCTATTGAAGAAAACTTTGAAATAAAGAAAACATTTAAAGATTTATTTAAAAACACGGACGATTCACCGATGTATCAATTGCAAAAATACTATCCAAAAACGCACGCTAAATTAATAATGGATGAATTTTCACTATTTAAAGATTGTATTTTAACTAATTTAACAAAAGGAATTAAAGAGGGCTTATACAGAAAAAATATTGATCCAGAATTAACTGCGAAATTCTATTTTTCATTAGTTATGAGTGTGCACAACGGAAACATTTACACGTATAATAAAAACACTATCAACACATTAGAATTAAAAGCTCTTGAGTACCATACAAGAGCTATTGCAACTCCAAAAGGAGTAAAAGTATTAGAAGAACAACTAGCACAAAACGTCAACTAAAAAAATGAAAAAAACCTTACTACTACTTGGAATATTAACAATATTTCAAATAAATGCGCAAGAAACCATTTCGCTTTCGCTGGAACAAGCCATTGCGTATGGCCTTAAAAACAGTTATGCAACTATAAACGCATCACGTGATATAGATGCTGCAAAACTAAAAAAATGGGAAACAACCACTATTGGATTACCGCAAATTAGCGCCACAATTGATTACCAAAATTGGATAAAACAACAAGTATCCTTGCTTCCTGCTGAATTTTTTGGTGGAAATGCTGGAGAATTTGCTGAAGTCGCTTTTGGAACCAAACACAATATGAATGCTACGGCTACCTTAACTCAATTAATTTTTGATGGTTCGTATTTAGTTGGTTTACAATCTGCTAAAACGTATTTAAAAATTTCAGAAAACGCGAAAGAAAAAACGGAATTGAGTATTCGCGAAGCTATTATTAATTCGTATGGAAACGTTCTATTAAGTGAAGAAAGCATTGGAATATTAACTAACAACATTGCTACATTGGAACAAAACTTAACCGAAATCAATCAAATTTATTTAAATGGATTGGCAGAAGAAGAAAGTGTAGAGCAATTGCAAATTACATTATCATCAGTAAAAAGTCAACTTTTAAAAGTAAAACAACTAAAAGATGTTGCCTACAAAATGTTAAATATTACTTTAGGAATTGACATTCAAACAAAAACAACATTAACTGATAATTTAAATTATTTAGCTACGAAATACACGGACATCAATGTTCTTTCTAATGAATTTGATGTAGAAAATCACATCGACTTCAAAATTGCTAAAAACAACGAAACAGCAAGTGAGTTATTGTTGAAATTAGAACAAAGTAAAGCGTTACCAACCTTAAGCAGCTTCGTAAACTTTGGATATGCAGGCTATGGACAAGAATTTGAATTCACCAAGAAAGATCAAAAATGGTTCGATTCTTCTTTATTAGGCGTTAGTTTAAATATTCCTATTTTTAGTAGTTTAGGTAGAAGTTCTAGAACGCAACAAGCAAAAATTGAGTTAGAAAAATCTAAAACACTATTAACAGAAACCGCTCAAAAATTACAATTACAACTAGAATCTGCCAAAACTGAATACAATTACAATGTGTCGGAATTTGAAACTTCCAAACAAAATTTAAAATTGGCGGAACGTATTGAGAAAAAACAACAAATTAAGTTTTTTGAAGGTATTTCCACAAGTTTTGAATTATCCGAAGCACAACGCCAATTATACACAACGCAACAAAATTATTTACAAACTATGCTAAATGTTATTGCTTCAAAAGCGGCATTAGACAACGCATTAAACACACCTATCAACTAATAAAATAATCAAAATGAAAAATATAGCATACCTATTTATAGCAAGTTTACTACTTATTTCCTGTGGAAACGATGCGCCTGAAACTAATTTAGACATATTAAATTCAAACAAAACAACTATACTTACAAAAATAGATAGTTTAACCAAAGAATTAAGAACAATTGAAGCGCAAATAGCTAAATTAGACACAACTAAAAAAGCTCATTTAGTAACAATTCTTCCTGTAAAGAATGAAAATTTTAAACATTTTATTGAAATTCAAGGGGTAGTTCAAGCAGATAAAAATATTGAAATCCGACCAGAAATGGGTGGAACTGTAACTACAATTTATGTAAAAGAAGGTCAAAAAGTAGCCGCTGGACAAACATTAATTCAGTTAGACGACTCTTCAATAAAAAATAATATTGCAGAATTAACTACACAATTAAACTTAGCAAAAACAACGTTTGACCGTCAGGAACGTTTGTGGAATCAAAAAATTGGTTCAGAAATGCAATATTTACAAGCAAAAGCCCAAAAAGAAGGTTTGCAAAGAAGCATTGCTACGTTGGCTACACAAGCTAAAAAAATGAAAGTAATTGCGCCTTTTAGTGGTATTGTTGATGAAATTTCACCTAGAATTGGAGAACTTACAAGTCCACAAACAGCTGTGGTACGTTTAATAAATTTGGATAAAGTATATGTAGAAGCTGACGTTACCGAAACCTATTTACCAGTTATAAAAGTGGGTTCGGAAGCCGTTTTAAACTTCCCTTCTATTAGTAAAGAGATTACTGCTGCTATTTCTCAAATAGGAAATTACATCAATCCAGATAACCGCAGTTTTAAAACACGTATTAACATTGCCAATAGCGATCAAACAATTAAACCAAATTTAATGGTTGATTTAAAAATACTTGATTTTCAACAAGAAGGAATTATCATCCCTTCAACATTGGTTCAAAAAGACCAAGCTGGAAAAGATTACGTATTTACATTAGTAACCGAAAATGGTGAATCTAAAGTAGTTAAAAATTTAATTACCATTACCAATGAATATAATAACGAAGTTTTTGTTACAGAAGGTTTAAAGGCCACGGACACACTTGTTAATAAAGGTGCTCGAATTGTAAAAGCGGATGATATTGTAAAAATCAGCAAATAATTAAAGTTATAATCTCATTAATAACTATTAAATGAAGAAAGAATTTAAACTATCCACATGGTCCATTTATAATAAAATGACTGTGTTCGTAATTATAGGAATGATCTTTTTAGCAGGTATATTTTCATACGTAAGTATGCCTCGTGAAGCGTTTCCAGAAATTGTAGTACCCGAAATTTATGTTTCTACACCTTACCCAGGAAACTCTGCTTTAGACATTGAAAAATTAGTAACACGCCCATTAGAAAAAGAAATCAATGGTATTTCGGGTGTTGATGAAATTATTTCAACATCGATTGAAGGATTTTCATCTATTCAAGTAAAATTTGATTTTAGTGTAACACCTTCCGAAGCCTTACGAAAAGTAAAAGACAAGGTAGATGCCGCTACTTCCGACAAGGATTTCCCAAAAGATTTACCTGCAGATCCAAATGTACAAGAACTAAACTTTGCGGAATTGATGCCTATTATGAACATCAATTTATCGGGAGATTTTTCCATGGATCAATTAAAGGAATATGGCGAATATTTAGAAGAAGAAATTGAAAAAGTCCCTGAAATTTCAAAAGTTGACATTCGAGGAATTCAAGATAAAGAAATTGAAATAAGTGTTGACTTATACAAAATGGAAATATCACAAATTAGCTTTCATGATATTGCCACTGCCATTCAAAATGAAAACATAACCGTATCTGGTGGTGATTTATTAGAAAATGGAATCCGTAGAAATGTACGTGTTATTGGTGAATTTAAATCGGCACAAGAAATTGAAAATATTATAATTAAGCAAGAACATGGCAACATTGTTTATTTGCGTGATATTGCCAACGTAAACTTCAAAGAACAAGAAAAACAAAGCTACGCACGTGAGTTTTCGAGCCCTGTTTTAATGTTAGACGTTACCAAACGTGGTGGCGAAAACTTAATTAATGCTTCGGAACAAATTGATGTTATTATTGCAAAAGCGAAGGAAGATGTATTTCCTTCAAACTTAAATATTTCTAAAACAAACGACCAAACAAACGATACCAAAACAATGGTTTCGGATCTTGAAAACAGTATTATATTAGGTATTATTTTGGTGGTTGTTGTACTATTATTCTTCTTAGGAATTAGAAACGCTTTATTTGTGGGTATTGCTATTCCGTTATCTATGTTTATGTCCTTTATATTACTAAGTGCGTTGGGCGTAACACTAAACACCATGGTCTTATTCTCGTTAGTAATTGCACTGGGAATGCTGGTAGATAATGGTATTGTGGTGGTTGAAAACGTGTATCGTTTATTGGACGAAGGTTATTCTAAAATAGACGCTGCCCGCTATGGTGTTGGTGAAGTTGCAATGCCTATTATTGCTTCTACAGCAACTACTTTAGCTGCATTTCTTCCGTTAGCATTTTGGCCAGGAATGATGGGTGAATTTATGCGCTACCTACCAATTACCTTAATTATTGTATTGAGTTCGTCCTTATTCGTAGCATTGTTAATTAACCCAATGTTGACTTCAATTTACATGAAAATTAAGGAAGATGAAGTGAACTTTAAGAAAATCGTAATCTACAGTTCTATACTATTTACTGTCGGGGTAATTGTTATAATTGCAGGGCTAACTACAGGTTCAAAAGGTTTAAATGCTTTTGGATTATTGTTAGCAATGGCTGGAGTTTTACGTATTGTAAATACCAAATATCTGACTCCAGCTACAAAGTGGTTTCAAAATATATTTTTACCAAAATTGGAATCTTTATATGAAAGAACTTTACGCTTTACTTTAATAGGAAGAAGACCTCGGTACTTTTTTATTGGAACATTTGGATTGTTATTTTTTGCTTTTTTCCTATTAAACCAATTTCCACCAAAAACGTTATTTTTTCCTGAAACACCTCCAAAACAGGTATTTGTGTATTTAGAATATCCTATTGGAACAGATATTACAGTCACCAATAAATTAGCTGTTGAAGTTGAACATAAAATTTCTAAGTATCTTAAAAAGTATGAAATAAATGGTGAAAACAAAATTATAACCTCTATAATTGGACAAGTAGGTGAAGGAACCAGCGACCCAAACCAAGGTCAGCAAGGTGGTTCTACGCCAAACAAAGCACGTATTACGGTCGATTTTGCGAAATTTATGGATCGTGGAGATGCAGACACACACGATATTTTAATAGAAATTAGAGAATTATTAAAAGGTTTTCCGGGTGTAACTATTACTGTTGATAGACCACAAGATGGACCTCCTGCAGGTGCTCCTATTAATATTGAAGTTTCTGGTGATGATTATGAAGAATTATTAGCCACTTCTGAAGATATTAAACAATTTATTAATGCTTCAAATATTTTAGGTATTGAAGAATTAAGCTTAGATGTGGAGCAAGGAAAACCGGAGTTACCTTTTATTATCGACCGTCAAAAAGCACGTAGTTTAAATGTTTCAACAGGACAAATTGGAGATGCCATTCGTACTTCGTTATTTGGAAAAGAAGTTTCAACGTTTAAAGATGGTGAAGATGATTATCCAATAAACATTCGTTTAATGGACAAATATCGTTATAATAAGGAAGCATTGTTGAATCAGAAAATTACATTTAGAAATCAGAGTTCTGGTAAAATTGTACAAGTTCCTATTTCTGCAGTGGCACATTCGGAAACGTCTTCAACATTTAGTGCGGTAAAACGTAAAGAATTGAACCGAGTAATTACCATTTTTTCTAACGTGGTAGAGCCTTATAATGCAACAGAAGTAAACGTACAAATTAAAAAAGTGATGGAAAATTACAATTTTCCTAAAAACGTGTCGGTTTCATTTACAGGTGAACAAGAAAAACAAGCTGAAGAAATGGCGTTTTTAAGTAAAGCCTTATTAATAGCGGTTTTCTTAATATTTCTAATATTGGTTGGGCAATTTAACTCCACCTCAACACCTATCATTATTTCACTTTCCGTATTATTAAGTTTAATTGGAGTGCTTTTTGGCTTAATTATATTTAGAATGGAATTTGTGATTATGATGACGATGATTGGTATTATTTCCCTCGCTGGAATTGTTGTAAACAATGCCATTGTGTTAATTGATTATACCAATTTAATTTTAATCCGTAAACGTGAAGAATTAGAGTTAGAAAAAGGAACTTTAACACGCGATTTAGTGTTTGATAGTATTGTAGAAGGTGGTAAAACACGTTTACGCCCTGTATTATTAACGGCAATTACCACTATTTTAGGGTTGTTACCGTTGGCTATTGGTATTAACATCAACTTCTTAACGCTATTTACAGAGTTTGACCCTCAGTTTTATATTGGTGGTGAAAACGTAGCGTTTTGGGGACCAATGTCTTGGACTATTATATTTGGTTTAACATTTGCTACATTCTTAACCTTGATAATTGTGCCGGTTATGTACTTTATTATGAATAAAATTAAAATTCGTTTAGGCAGAAAACAGTAAATTTGTTTTTATCTGAAATAATTTAAAGCCTGAAAATACACAT
>JAGPIQ010000017.1 GCA_018054895.1 Lutibacter sp.
GGCCGATTCTTTTGAAACTGCTACAAACGATCATAAAATGAGTGAAACAATGCGTGATTTTTGCGATTATTTTGCTGAAAAATTAGAATTGAAGAAATAGGTTTGTGGAAGGCTGAAGCTGAAAGCTGAAAGTCAAAAGTCAAAAGTTAAAAGTTAAATCTAACTTCTAATATATCAAGCCTTTATTAACTATTGGTTGTTTTTAATAATTTCAATAATAGTTTTGTAATCTTCAGGATTGTTTACAAAATTCATTTCAGAGACATCAATTATTAAACTATTTAAGTTTTCTTCCGTTTGAATAAAAGAAACATAGCCTTTGTGTATTTTATCTAAATATTCAGGAGCTATATTTTGCTCGTAATCACGACCACGTTTTTTAATATTTTCCAATAACCTTGGCGTATTTTGATATAAATAAATGTACAAATCTGGCTTTGGAATTTCCTTATACATAATATCAAACATTTTTCTGTATAAAAAATACTCTTCTTTTTGAAGTGTTACCTGAGCAAAAATTAACGACTTAAAAATATAATAATCAGATATTACAAAGTTTTTAAACAAATCATATTGCGATAAATCATCGGAAAGTTGTTGATAACGATCCGCCAAAAAACTCATTTCCAACTGAAAAGCAAATCGGTCTGGTTCTTCGTAAAATTTTGGTAAAAACGGATTGTCAGCAAATCGTTCGAAAACAGTTTTTGCATTAAAATCTTCCGCAAGTTTCGTTGCCAATGTTGTTTTTCCTGCACCAATATTTCCTTCAATAGCAATGTAATTGTATTTTTCAGAAAGTGAAACTGGTCTTTTTAATTGAAATGCTGTTAATTCGATTTCACTACTATCAGAACAACTCAACAAACATTCCTTAATTTGCTGTTTTTCAATAGGATGAATTACAAAAGGTGCAATTTCAGCCAAAGGAATCATCACAAATTTTCTTTTCAACATGTCTCTATGAGGTACCGTTAATTCTTCTGAAAAAATAATATCATCATCATATAAAATCACATCAATATCAATAATTCTTGCTTCGTAACGTTGGTCTGTAACCTTTGTTCGCCCTAATAAAAGTTCAATTTTATGAATGTTTTTTAATAGGTTTTCAGGGTTTAAATTTGTATTAACTTTAATACAAATATTGTAAAAACGGGAACTTTCGAAACCCCAAGCTGCTGTTTTATACACAGAAGACACTTTAGAAATCTGTCCAATTTCATCAACAATCAACTCCAATGCTTGTTGCAAATTATGTAACTTGTTTCCTAAGTTACTTCCTAAAGATAAATATGTGATTCTATTAATATTCATTGGTGGCTACAAAGAAAAGAAAACTATTATTTAAATATATATCTTTGCCATTCAATTTATAAACATTTATGCATTTAAGCATATATTAATATTTAACATATGAATTTTTTAAGAAATTTAATAGCCTCCATTTTTGGAACCTTTATAGCAATAGGTTTAATAATTGTTCTTTTAGTACTCATTGCAGGCGTTGTAAATGAGTCAGAAGAAATAGTTGTAAAAGATAATTCCGTTTTACAATTAAGTTTGGAAAAAGAAATTAAAGATTACGCACCAAAAAGCTCCAGCCCTTTTGATGAAATATTTGGGTTTAATGATGAATACCTGAGTTTGAATGATGTTTTAAATGCCATTGAAAATGCAAAAAACGATTCAAAAATTGAAGGTATTAGCATTCAAACAACGGGAGTAAATGCTGGTATTGCGCAAACTCAAGCTATTCGAGAAAAGTTGATTGAGTTTAAAGAATCTGGGAAATTCATCAATGCTTATGCAGATATGTATGATCAAAAAACATATTATTTAGCAACTGTTGCTGATTCTATTTTTGTAAACCCGGTTGGTGAAGTTGCCTTAAAAGGATTGTCTGCTGAAGTATTATTTTTTAAAGATTTGGAAGAAAAATCTGGTATTCAAATGGAAGTAATTCGCCATGGAAAATATAAAAGTGCTGTTGAGCCCTATTTATATAATGAAATGAGCGCTGAAAACAGAGAGCAAACCACTGCTTTTTTAACTTCAATATGGAATGAAATTGTTGCAGAAATTAGTGAATCCAGAAATTTAACAGTCGAAAAAATTAATGAAATTGCCGACAATTTATTGGGGAGAAATGCAACATTAGCTATAGAAAATAAAATTGTAGATGGTATTGCTTATATAGATGAATATGATGCTAAATTGAAAAAATTAACAGGAACTGAGGAAGATGACGATTTAAACACCATTACTATTGCAGATTATATTTCAACAGGAAAAGGAAGAATTACATCCTCTGCAGGCAATAAAATAGCTGTTATTTATGCTCAAGGTGAAATAATGTATGGAAAAGGAGATGAAAATTATATCGGTCAGGAAATTATGATTAGTTCATTACGCAAGGCTCGTGAAGATGATGATACAAAAGCAATTGTGTTACGAATAAACTCACCAGGAGGAAGTGCTTTAGCTTCTGAACTAATTTGGAGAGAAATTGAAATTACTCGAAAAATAATGCCTGTAGTGGTTTCTATGGGGAATGTTGCCGCTTCTGGTGGTTATTATATTGCTTGTAATGCCAATAAAATATTTGCAGAACCAACAACTATAACTGGATCTATTGGTGTTTTTGGAGCCATTCCAAACATTAGTAATTTAGCAGCCAAAATTGGTGTGAATGCGGAACAAGTAAAAACAAATAACAATGCAGATTATAGCGCATTTGAACCAATGACTGATGCGTACAGAGCCGTAACCACCGAAGGTGTGGAACAAGTGTATATTACCTTTGTAAACAGAGTTTCGGCTGGAAGAAATAAAAGCTTTGCTGCTATTGACAGCATTGCACAAGGTAGAGTTTGGTCTGGAGTTGATGCAAAAAAGATTGGCTTAGTTGATGAATTAGGAAATTTAGAGGATGCCATTGCAAGCGCTGCTGAAATTGTTAAAATAACAGATTATAAAGTTCGTAATTATCCAGATTATGATGATGAGTTGAAAGATAAGATTAAAAACTTTTCTTTGATAAAATCAAAAGACCAATTATTGAAAGATGAATTTGGTGAAGACGCCTATAAAATTTATAAAAGCGTAAAACAAGTTTCTGCAATGAAAGGAATTCAGGCAAGATTACCGTATATAATTGAAATTCATTAGGTTGTTTTTTGGCGAAACAACATATTATTAGAATCGTAATTTTAACAGTTTTATGTTTAAAATTAACCTAAAACGTTTTCGTAACATCGTACTACGTTAAAATAACATATAAAGTGGGAAATAATGATGTGTTTTAAAACAGGTATCTGCCATACATTTGTAGTATAATAATTAAGGTTTAGAATTGCACACATAATTATTACTATTATATATTTGGTTAACACGTAAAATGAGGCTCTAAAGGCCTCATTTTATTTTTATATCCAAATTGTGATTTTAAAATTGCTTGAATTCGACTAATAAATATTACTTCTGAATCACCAACTGCTTCATTTCATTTCTGTATTTCAATGGACTTTTACCTGTAAACTTTTTAAATAATTTATTGAAGTGAGAAAAATTATTAAATCCACTTTCAAAACAAATATCCGTAATACTTGTTGGATTTTCAGATAGCAACTTTGTGGCATGTACAATTCTAAATTCATTTACAAATTGTGTGAATGTTTTTCCTGTTACCTTTTTAAAATATCTACAAAAAGCAGGAACGGTCATACTTACTTTTTCTGAAATTTCATCTAAAGGAATTGGTTGCTTAAAATTAGCGCTTACATGTCCAAAAATAATATCAATTTTTTTATTGTCTTGTGGTTCAACTTCAAAAGCAAAACCATCTACATTTAATAAGGAGTAATTGTTGGTATATGCCAAGTCCTTTAAAATTTCTAAAAATTTAATAATCCGCTCCAATCCTGTGTACTCTAATAAGCTTTCAATTTTGGGTCCAATTTCTTTTTTGGCTTCCATGTTAAATAAAATTCCTTTTTTAGCTTTTTCGAATAGTGCTTTTACTTGTTGCATTTCAACCATATTTAAAAAGTCTTCTCCTAAAAAATCTTCTTTAAACTGAACAATAATTTCTGTTCCATTAGTTGTAAATCGATCTGTAAATCCGCTATGTGGTAAATTTGCACCTATTAATATTAACTGACTGTTGTTAAAATAAGATAAGTGGCTACCAATATGTCTTTTTCCTTTAGCCTTGTTTACGTACACTAATTCTAATTCAGGATGAAAATGCCAAAAGGGCAAATTCACCTCAATTTTTTCGTTGTGTTGCCTCGCATGTAAAGTGCTTCCAAAGCCTGGATTAATTTTTCTGAAAGTAGGTTTTGATAAATTCATAATTCCTTTGATTTTCAACAAAGTTATATATTATAAATTGTAAAAACTATTAAAAATTCACCTAATTATGTTCTTAATTAACCGAAAACGTTATAGTTAAGCTCTGACAAGTTAAAAAAGAACATAAACAGGAAAATTCAACAGTGTTTTATTTTAACAATGTAGCATACATTTGCAGTATACTAATATTAAAATCAGAGATTATGAAAAATTTAATAAAAAGAAGTACAGTGTTAATACTATTGTTATTAACGGTAGCAGTAAGTGGAAAATCTAATGAAGATGATTTTCGAATTTCAACCTTAACCAGAAATACAATAAATCTTCAACTTTCGAATTCCGATGGAAAGTCAGAGATTAAAATTTATGATGAGGCGGGAATTTTGTTACATGCAGAAGAAATTCTTGGAGGTATATTTTCAAAAAGGTTTGACCTTAACTTGTTACCAGATGGAAATTACAAAATTGAAGTTATTGGTCAAACAAGAATAAGTTCAATTCCTTTAAAAATCGAAAATGCTACAATTGAAGTTTTTGAAAACAAAAAAACAATAGTATATAAACCAATTATTTTGGTGGACGGAAACATTGTTTATATTTCAAGGTTTTCAGAACAAGCAGAAAACCTATCAATGACTTTATTTGAAAACGATTCAAAGTTATATGAAAGTAAGTCCTTAACTGGCGGTTCTTTTGGAAAAACTTTAGACATTAAAAATTTACCGTTTGGTGATTACAAATTGGTGATTAACTATGGAGATAATAGATCTCTAGAAACAACCATTAAAAAATAAGTTAATTTATATATTCAATTAAGTTTAGTTTAGTTTTGGTAATAAAGGCTCTGAAAAATCAGAGCCTTTATTTTTTTATATAGGTTACAAAACTATAATCGTAGTTGTTTTTTTCATCGGAATTACAATCTGTCCGTTGAATTTCTTTCCAAACGGATAAATCTATTTCTGGAAAAAAAACATCGGCATCAAATTGATGATGAACAAAAGTAACATCCAATTTATCGGCAATTAATATTCCTTGTTTGTAAATTTCAGCACCTCCAATAATAAAAGGAGTAGCATCGTTTTTAGCAACTTCTAAAGCAGCTTCTAACGAATTTACCACTATACAACCTTCTGCTTTAAAATCAGAATTTCGAGTAATAATTACTGACGTTCTATTAGGCAAAGGTTTCCCTAATGATTCATACGTTTTTCGCCCCATAATTATATGGTGATTTAACGTTGTTTGTTTAAACCTTTTTAAATCCTCTGGAAGATGCCAAATTAACTGGTTGTCTTTCCCTAATGCATTATTTTCAGCAATTGCAGCAATTATTGTAATCATTCGTTTTTTTTTAATTCACTTTCATTTGGTGTATTTTCCAACTTCAATGTCGTGTTTTTTTCAAGCTCTTTTTCTAATTGCGCTATTTTAACCTCTTGCTTTTTCACAAGCTTATCAATTTGAATTCGCTCCCAATTTCTATCCATAAAACGTTTGGTAATAAATACATTAATAAAATGTAAAATCAATAAAAAAGTCCACAACAATATAGCCCATTGGAACCAATCTACAAGAATTGTTTCACCAACATTAAATATTTTATTCAATATAATTAAAAAAACAGATCCTACTAAATAGAGGATAAAATGAAAATACAATCGTTTTTTTTGCTTAATACGATAGCGAGCGTTTTCGTATAATTCGTGTTGTTCGTTCATAAATTACTATGTTTTTTTTATAAAAATATATTATTTTACAACTATCCTTAAAGGAAGTGAGTATTTTATTTCACTAGGCATTCCGTGATGGTATCCTGGTTTATATAATTTAAATGGAAATGTATTTATAATTTTAATTGTTTCCAATTCTAAAGAAGGATTTGGTGCTTTTACTCTTATATTTCCAATTTCACCTAAAGGTGTAATTTCAAACATTACATAAATTTTAGCTTCAACAATTCCCATTTTTTTAGCAATACTCGAATCAAAATTAGAAACTATAAAATTTGCCAATAGCTGTTGATTGCAATCCTTCACTTCTTCACTGTTTTTTGAGTTTTCACACTCCATAAAAACGGGATGCGAATTTGAAATTAAAATAGTATTACATTTAATAATATTTTCGCCATTTTCGAATTCTAAAATTTGTAAATAATAATATGAAAATGGACTAAAATATTCTAAAGCTAGTTTTTCCTTTGGATATTTTTTAAAAGCCTTTATTATTTCATTATTCAACCTTTTACTCTTCGCATTGGTGGAAGCAATTAATTTATCATTTTCATCAAATGAAAAAGTAAGAATTAATCGCTTTCTTTTTTGAGTTAAACCAGCATCAGCAATTAGCTCTTTTGATAATTTTTTTTCAAAATATAGTGAAAGTTCACTATCTACAGAAGGTTTAGATTCTTCTTCAAAAATATCAATTTTATTGTTCTCATTTTCAGACCCAACGACACTATTACTCTGAGAATAAGAAACATAAAAGCTAAAAAGAATAAGAAAGGCTCGTAAGTTTTTCATAGTTTTATATATTTTTAACCCCCTAATTTAATACAATCTTTTAAACAAAAATCTAAACCGACATACTAAAAAAGAATTTCTATTTATTTCAGTAATTCTTAAACCTAAGGTTATACCGAAACCACACCCTTAATATGTGGATGCGAATTATAATTTACTAAAGTAAAATCTTCATACGTAAAATCAAAAATATTCTTAATCGCAGGATTCATTTCCATAGTCGGTAATTCCTTTGGCTCACGAGACAATTGCAAGGCAATTTGTTCACTGTGGTTACTATAGATATGCGCATCACCAAAGGTATGAATAAAATCACCCGGTTGTAAATCGCACACTTGAGCAATCATCATAGTTAACAAGGCATAAGAAGCGATGTTAAAAGGAACTCCTAAAAAAATATCTGCACTACGTTGGTACAACTGACACGATAGTTTTCCTTCAGTTACATAAAATTGAAAAAATGCATGACAAGGAGGTAAAGCTGCCTTATTATTTGCAACATTTTCAGCAAAAGAAACAGAAGTATCTGGCAAAACACTCGGATTCCAAGCAGTAACAATCATTCTTCTACTGTCAGGATTTGTTTTTATTGTATTTATAACTTCCGTTATTTGGTCAATTCCTTCACTATTCCAATTACGCCATTGATGTCCGTACACTGGGCCTAAATCGCCTTTTTCAGTTGCCCAAGCATCCCAAATTTTAACGTTATTTTCTTTTAAAAATTCAATATTAGTTTCACCTTTCAAAAACCATAATAATTCAATAATAATAGATTTTAAATGCAACTTTTTAGTAGTTACCATTGGAAAACCTTTACTTAAATCGAAACGCATTTGATAACCAAAAACGCTTTTTGTTCCAGTTCCTGTTCTATCTTCTTTTAAAATCCCGTTTTCTTGTACGTGTTTTATAAGGTCTAAGTATTGTTTCATTAGTTGGTTTAATGCTAATAGGTTAATGCTAAAAGCTGTGAATTTATAATTTGTTAATTAATGCTGCAATTTGTTTTTGAAGTATTTTGAATTTTTCCAATAATATCCTGACAGTTATCTGTGTCAGAAAAATTCAAATCTTCACATAAAATAATATGACTTTCTAATTCATATAAAGACCCAAGGCTTATTTGTAAAAACCTTCCAAAATCCTTATTAGAATTTTTAGCACAACCTTCAGCTATATTTACTGGTACTGAAATGGAACATCTATTAATTTGAGAAATTAGTCCAAATTTTTCAGAATCAGGAAGGCTTTTTGTAAACACATAAGACCCCTTAACAAGAAGCCGTGAATCATTCCAAACTGTTAAATTTCTAAAATTTCGCATACTCTAATTCCCCTTTTAGGATTTTAGCTTTAACCCTTCTGCTTTTACCTCTCAGCTATTACCTTTACCCAATCACCATTCCGGCTATGGTAGCGGAAAGCAAAGAGGCTATGGAACCACCAATAAGTGCTTTCATTCCAAATTCTGATAATGTTTTACGTTGCCCTGGAGCAAGAGAACCTATCCCTCCTATTTGTATACCTATAGAAGCGAAATTTGCGAATCCACATAACATATACGTTGCCATAATTACGGACTTATTATACGTTAAATGTGTAATATTTGCTGCGTTTTTTAATTCGGCTAATTGAATGTATCCTACAAATTCACTTGCTGCCAATTTTACGCCTAGCAATTGCCCCATCAACATAATATCTTCCGTTGCAACACCAATTAACCACATTACAGGAGCAAAAATAGTTCCTAAAATAGCTTCCAACGTAAATTTTTGGTAGGGCGTATTTGCCGCCATCCAACCATTTAAATTAGTAATATCTCCAACCCAACCTAAAATTCCATTTAACATTGCTATTAAGGCAACAAAAACCAATAACATTGCAGCAACATTTGCTGCTAATTTTAAACCTTCTGTTGTTCCGTTGGCTATCGCATCTAAAATATTTGAACCTATTTTATCTTGTGACACATTTACATCCGTATTAATACTTTCCGTTTGTGGATATAATATTTTTGAAATTACAATGGCTCCAGGCGCAGCCATAACTGATGCCGCTAATAAATGTTTTGCAAATTGTAACCGTAAAACAGGATCACTTCCACCTAAAAAACCAATATATGCGGCTAAAACCCCACCAGCAACAGTCGCCATTCCACCAATCATAACCAATAAAATTTCAGAACGATTCATACGATCCAAGTATGCTTTTATCATTAAAGGAGCTTCTGTTTGTCCTAAAAATATATTTCCTGCAACCGATAAACTCTCGGCTCCTGAAATATGTAATAATTTAGTAAGTGCCAATGCCAATCCTTTTACAATTATTTGAATAATTCCTAAATAAAACAATAAGGATGTTAGTGCCGAAAAGAAAATAATTGTCGGTAAAATTTGAAATACAAAAATAAATCCAAAAGAATCACCATTCATTAAATCTCCAAATAAAAAGATACTTCCTGCGGCTGTATAATCTAATATATTGGTAAATATTCCACCAACAAATTCAAAAATACTTTGAACAAAAGGTACTTTTAACACTCCTATTCCAATTATTAATTGTGCAGACAAACCCGCCCCAACAGTTTTCCAATTAATGGCTTTTCGATTACTGCTAAATAAATAAGCAATAAATAACAAGCTAATCATACCTAATACACCGCGCCATAAAGAGTTTATTGAAAACCCTTGATTGTCGATAATAGGATTGGGAATTGTTTCTTGTGCGTATGATGAAATTGCGCAAATAAAGAATAGGACTGAGAAGGCTATTTTTTTTATCATGCTAAAGCTTAATTGATTAAGAAGTTCGTTTGTTTATTTCGTCTCTAATTTTTGCCGCTAATTCGTAATCTTCATTTAAAACAGCTACATCTAATTTATCATTCAACTGCTTTAAAGTTTCTTTTGAAAAGGATGGCTCCTTTTTTTTAGGTTTTTCAATTAACTTTTCAATAGTTTCAATTTCTTTTTCAGGGACCACTTCATCCTTAATTTTTAAATAGATTCCCGCTTTATCCAATATGTTTTCATAAGTAAAAATAGGCGCATTAAAACGAGTTGCTAATGCAATAGCATCTGAAGTTCTAGTATCAATTATTTCCTCAATACTATCGCGCTCACATATTAGACTTGAATAAAAAACACCGTCCACTAGTTTATGAATGATGACTTGTTTAATAGCTATTTGAAATCTATCTGCAAAACTTTTAAACAAATCATGCGTTAATGGTCTTGGTGGTTTTATTTCCTTTTCCAACGCAATGGCAATTGATTGCGCTTCAAAAGCACCAATTACAATTGGTAAGGTTCTACTTCCGTCAACTTCACTTAAAACTAACGCATAAGCACCGCTTTGAGTTTGACTATATGATATTCCTTTTATATTTAGACGAACTAAACTCATATGTTAAATTTAACAAAAAAGGCTGGCTAATCAAAGGGCATTTGGACCAATTATTAGACAGCCATATTAAGGGGCACAATTTAATAAAAATTATGAATTATTTGCTTTAAATTCTTTTAACTTTTCAATTAACTTCGGAATAACCTCAAAGGCATCACCAACAATTCCGTAATCAGCTGCTTTAAAAAATGGTGCATCGGCATCTGTATTTATAACAACTTTTACTTTGGAAGAATTAATACCAGCTAAGTGTTGAATGGCTCCTGAAATTCCAATAGCAATGTACAAATTTGCAGCAACTGGTTTTCCTGTTTGGCCAACGTGTTCACTATGTGGTCTCCAACCTAAATCAGATACTGGTTTTGAACAAGCTGTTGCCGCCCCAAGAACTTCTGCCAATTCTTCAATCATTCCCCAGTTTTCTGGACCTTTAAGTCCACGTCCTCCTGAAACTACAATATCAGCATCTGCAATAGATACTTTTCCTTTGGATAATTCTTTTCCAAGAACCGTAAAGTTTGGCGACGCTATGTTTGGTGAAAACGGTTCCAAAGTCCCTGAAACTATATTTTCCGTCAATCCAATCGAGTTTTTAGCAATTGAAATAACTTTTATTTCAGAAGAAATTTCTGTGAAATTAAATGCTTTATTTGAAAATGCTTTTCTTTTTACTGTAAATGGTTGAAGTGATAATGGCAATGCTACAACGTTACTGGCATAACCCGCTTTTAAAATTGCAGCGATCATAGGTGCTGTATACGCACTATTAATATTAGAATCAAAAACTATAATAGTTGCATTTTCCTTAGCTACAGCCTGTTGAATAATAGACGCATAGCCTTTTGCATTAAAAGCAAGTGACGCATCTGACACTTGCATTACTTTTTCCGCTCCATACGTATATAATTGCGTTGGATCGTTTGCATTAATTGTTAAAGCAACTAAGTTTACGTTTAATTCATCAGCAATTTTTTTGGCATATGTTACAGCTTCAAAAGCTGATTTTTTAAATTTTCCTTCCGATGAATCGGCAAAAACTAATATAGACATGTTTTTTTGAGTTTAATTGTTATTCGTTTATTCGTTTAATTGTTATACACTTTTAAACAAATAAATCCTTCAACAGAAATTATTTAAATGACTTTAGCTTCGGTATGTAAAAGATGAATTAATTCATCAATATTACTAGCATCAACTAATTTACATGCGGATTTAGGCGCTGGTTTTTCAAAAGAAACCGATACAGTACTCGTATTATTAGAAACAGGCTCCACTACATTCAATGCTTTTTGACGTGCCATCATAATACCACGCATATTTGGTATTTTTAAATCCTTTTCTTCCACAAGCCCTTTTTGACCAGCAATAATAAGAGGTAACGAACCTTGTAGTGTTTCTTTCCCTCCATCAATTTCCCGTAGAATAGTTGCAGTTTCTCCTTCAATTTCCAAACCAATACACGCATTTACAAAATTATAATCTAAAAATCCAGCTAATAATCCAGGTACCATTCCTCCGTTATAATCAATAGATTCTTTACCTGTTAAAATTAAATTATAATCACCTTTTTTCACAATTTCAGCTAATTCATTGGCAACAAAATACGCATCTGCAGCCTCAGCATTCACACGAATTGCATCATCCGCCCCAATGGCAAGTGCTTTTCTTAAAGTTGGCTCAGTAGTAGCATTTCCAACCGTTACAACTGTTATTGAAGCCCCATTTTTTTCTTTAAACCACATCGCTCGTGTAAGCGCAAATTCATCATACGGATTTATAACAAATTGGACGCCGTTTGCATCAAATTTTGTATCGCTATCTGTAAAATTTATTTTAGATGTAGTGTCGGGAACATGACTAATGCAAACTAATATTTTCATTTTGATATATATTTGAGTTTTTTTTGTAAAATTAATGACTTTTACATTCCATTTTTACGAATGTACTACTTTTTTTTAAAAAATACTATGCACGCATAGTACAATTTTATAAAACATTATTTTTTTGATAGTAAAACAAGAATTGCTTACTTTTGCAGTTCTTATAATTTTAATACAAATGAAGACTATACAATTTAGACAAGCCATTTGCGAAGCAATGAGCGAAGAAATGCGAAGAGATGAATCTATTTTTTTAATAGGCGAAGAAGTTGCAGAATATGATGGTGCTTATAAAGCTTCTAAAGGAATGTTAGATGAATTTGGAGCAAAAAGAGTAATTGATGCACCAATTGCCGAATTAGGTTTTACAGGAATTTCAGTGGGAGCTGCAATGAACGGTAACAGACCAATTGTCGAATTTATGACATTTAACTTTGCGTTAGTTGGTATTGACCAAATTATTAATAATGCAGCAAAAATCAGACAAATGTCTGGTGGTCAAATTAATTGTCCAATTGTATTTAGAGGGCCAACAGGTTCTGCAGGTCAGTTGGGTGCTACGCATTCACAAGCTTTTGAAAACTGGTTTGCAAACACTCCTGGTTTAAAAGTAATTATTCCTTCAAACCCATACGATGCGAAAGGACTGTTAAAATCAGCCATTCGTGATAATGACCCTGTAATTTTTATGGAATCTGAACAAATGTATGGTGATAAAGGTGAAGTGCCTGAGGGTGAATATTTAGTACCAATTGGGGTTGCTGAAATTAAACGTGTGGGTACTGATGTTACTATTGTTTCTTGGGGAAAAATTATAAAAGATGCGTATAAAGCAGCGGATGAATTAGCAAAAGAAGGAATTTCTTGTGAAATTTTGGACATGCGTACCATTAGACCAATGGATTTTGAAGCTATTTTTACTTCTGTTAAAAAAACAAATAGATTAGTAGTTTTAGAAGAATCTTGGCCTTTTGCTAGTATTTCTTCAGAAATCACATTCCAAGTTCAAGAAAATATTTTCGACCATTTAGATGCTCCAGTACGAAGAATTACAACAGCTGATACTCCTGCTGCGTATTCTCCAGTGTTATTAGAAGAGTGGTTACCAAACTATAAAGACGTTATGAAAGCCGTAAAAGACGTTTTGTACATTAAATAATTTGGTATAAAATTTGCACATATATGTCCTTTCAGGTGCGCCTGAAAGGATTTTTTTATTATGAAAGAAAAACAACGTATAGGATTTATTATCCTTTTATTTAGCTCATTTTTCACTTTTTCACAAGTGAAAATTGGAGGTAATATTATCGATGCTCAAAATCAAACAATTCCGTTTGCAAACATTATTTTTGTAGGTTCTAACGAAGGTACTGTTTCCGATGAAAACGGGAAATTCTATTTAGAATCATCAAAAAATTACACGGAAATTTCGGTTTCCTTTTTGGGCTATGAAACCAAGAAAATAACAGTTAAAAGTAGAGATTTTAATTTGAAAATTGTTCTTAATGAAGCGGCATCTCAATTAAGCGAAGTTTTTATTTATTCAGGAAAAGTTAAGAAAAAAGGAAATCCTGCCATTGCAATTTTAGAAAAAGTTTGGGCTAAAAAACGTGAAAATGGCGTTTATTTATTTGACCATTATCAATATGAAAAGTACGAAAAGCTTGAATTTGACATGAACAACATTGATAGTTCCTTCATGAATAAAAAATTATTCAAAGGAATGGAATTCATATTTAAGGAAATTGACACTTCACACATCACCGGAAAATCGTTTTTACCAATTTTTATTAATGAATCTATTTATAATTCTTATGGTAGAAATATTGGTGTAAATAAATTACGAGAAGATTTAGTAGCCAACAAAAATTCTGGTTTCAACTCCAATCAAAATGTAATTGCCTTTATTAAAGACTTGTATGTAGACTATAATGTATACGATAATTACATCAAAATTTTCGACAAAAGCTTTGTCAGTCCAATTTCTAAAACAGCAGGAGTTTCAACATACAACTATATTTTGCGAGATAGTGCTTTAGTTGATAATAAATGGTGTTATAACATTTTATACTATCCTCGAAGAAAAAACGAATTGACTTTTAAAGGTGATTTTTGGGTAAATGATACAACTTTTGCCATTAAAGAAATTAACATGCAAGCCAATAAAAGCGCCAATATTAACTGGGTGAAGGATATATATATTGAACAGGAATTTGATGTTTTAAATGATTCGGTGTTCTTATTGAAACGTGATTATATGTTATCGGATTTTAGCCTTAACAAAAAAGATAAAGCCAAAGGGTTATACGGTAAACGAACCACTATGTATAAAAAGTACGCTTTTGACATTGCTAAAGACGAAAAATTCTACACCAAAGAATCTGATATTTATGCTGAAAATATTTACAATAAAACTAATGATTATTGGAATGACAGTAGACAGGAGAAATTAAATGAGAATGAATTAGGAATCTACAAAATGTTAGATACCCTAACAACAGTTCCTAAATTTAAACAAATATATAACTTGGTATCAATATTAGGTTCTGGATATGTAGAGTTTAATAATTTTGATTATGGCCCCATATTTTCAACCTTTGGAAAAAATGATGTGGAAGGTTGGCGTATTAGAGTTGGAGGTCGAACGTATTTAGGCGGTAATGAACCTTGGCGTATTCAAGCCTACACAGCTTATGGGTTAAAAGATGAAAAATTTAAATACGGATTGTCTGGTAAATGGATGGTTGATAAAAAAAGCCGTTTAACTATTGGTGCAGGAAATCGTAAAGATATAGAACAAATTGGAGTTAGTTTAACAACAACAAATGATGTTTTAGGTCGAAGTTTTGCCTCCTCATCCCTATTTTCTTCTGGAGATAACAGCAAATTAACAAATATAAACTTGTCGAGTGTTTTTGTATCCATTGAACCAAAAAGAAATTTAGAATTAAAATTAGGGGCGTCTCATAGAACGTTGGAATCCGCATCTCCCGACACTTTCAATTTAGATTATTGGGTGGATAAGCAAAATGGAATCAAAAAATCAGATGTAGTTCAGTCGGAATTGGATTTTTCAATCCGCTTTACACCAAATAGAAAAACAATAGGTTATGGAGTGGAAAGAAATGAAGTTTCTACTACCTATTCCACCTTGTTTTTAAGTTATTCACGAGGTATTAAAGGCGTGCTTGATAGCGATTTTGATTATGAAAAATTACAGTTTTATTATAGACAACCTGTTTTAATAGGTGGTTTTGGTAGATTATTTACCACTTTTGAAGTTGGTAAAACATTTGGCGAAACTCCTTTAGGATTGCTAAATGTAGTTCCAGGAAATCAATCCTATTTCACCATTGAAAATACCTATTCGTTATTAAATTATTATGAATTTGTGACAGATACGTATGCTTCATTGCATTTAGAACATAATTTTAACGGTCGTATTTTATCTAGAATTCCTTTATTTAGAAAATTAAATTTACGTGAAATTGTTGGAGTGAAAGGTGTTTGGGGTGAAATTTCAGATAAAAACAATGCATTAAATGCCTCAAATATAAATTACGTAGCCCCTTCAAAAATGTACTATGAATACAATGTTGGTATTGGTAATATTCTTAAAGTACTACGTATAGACTTTAGCTGGAGAGGAAATTACAGAGATGTTCCAAATGGTTCAAATTTTGCTATAAAGGGAGGTTTCGGATTTCAATTTTAAAAATAAAAGAAAATTAAATTGTGCGCAATAGGATTTTTGTATTTTTACAGAAATTAAAAACAGAACTGTATGAGTAGCAAGGAAAAAGAAATTAAAAGCAATATAAAAGGGGTCACTTTTGATGTATTAATAGAAATTCCAAAAGGGAGTAGAAATAAATATGAGTATGATTTTGCATTACATAAAATCAGATTCGACAGAATGTTATTTTCATCAATGATGTATCCTGGTGATTATGGATTTATTCCTGAAACTTTGGCGTTAGATAAAGATCCTCTAGATGTATTAGTATTGGGGCACGAGCCTACATATCCAATGGTAGTAATGGAAGTACGACCTATTGGTGTTTTTTATATGACAGATGAAAAAGGGCCTGATGAAAAAATTATTTGTGTACCAGTTTCTGACCCCATTTGGAGTAGCAGATCAGATATTAGCGATTTAAACCCACATAGATTAAAAGAAATTGAACACTTTTTTCAAGTATATAAAGATTTAGAAGAAAAGAAAGTTGATGTTGGTGGTTGGGGAAATACAGAAGCAGCTGTGAAGATTTATCACGAATGTGTAGCTCGTTATGATAACAGTGAACATAAACGTAAAAGAACTTTTACGATATAACAAAACTTTTTACATAATATTTACGAAAAGCTATTCTTAAAAAAAAAGAATAGCTTTTTTTTTATAGGTCATATTTCATTACTTTTAGCGCACCAAAAATATTAATAATTAATTCAAATCTTAATTAACAAATGGAATTTATCGTAAATTATTTACCCCTATTTGGGGTAGCTGCGCTTGCTTTTGTATTTTTTAAAAACAAGTGGGTATCTAAACAAGATACCGGAGATGCAAAAATGACTAAAATTGCTAAAAACATTTCTGTAGGAGCAATGTCATTTTTAAAAGCAGAGTATAAAGTTTTAGCAATATTTGTCGTTGCTGTTGCTATTTTATTATTTTTAAAAGGATCTTATGAAACAGGCTCTAATGGAATGGTAGCTGTATCATTTATTGTTGGTGCAATTTGTTCCGCTTTAGCTGGTTTTATAGGAATGCGTGTGGCAACAAAGGCAAACGTAAGAACTACACAAGCCGCTAGAACATCATTAGGAAAAGCGTTAGAAGTTGCTTTTGCTGGTGGTTCAGTAATGGGACTTGGAGTTGTAGGTTTAGGAGTACTTGGTTTAAGTGGGTTATTTATGATCTACCAAGGCATGTGGTCTGGACAAGAAAATTTACCAATGGTATTAAATGTTCTTTCTGGTTTTTCATTAGGAGCTTCATCTATTGCATTATTTGCACGTGTTGGTGGAGGAATTTACACAAAAGCTGCTGATGTTGGAGCTGACCTTGTTGGAAAAGTTGAAGCTGGAATCCCAGAAGACCATCCATTAAACCCTGCTACTATCGCAGATAATGTTGGAGATAACGTTGGTGATGTTGCAGGTATGGGAGCCGATTTATTTGAATCATATGTAGGTTCTATAATAGGTACAATGGTATTAGGTGCAATTTACGCTACTTTACCTGAATTTCAAGTTGCTTTTGATGGATTAGGCGCTGTATATTTACCTTTAGTACTTGCTGCTGTAGGTATTGTAATGTCTATTTTAGGAACATTTTTTGTAAAAGTTAAAGATGGTGGAAATCCACAAACAGCACTAAATATCGGTGAATTTGGATCCGCTGGTTTAATGTTAGTTGCTTCATATTTTATAATTAACGCAATGTTACCAGAATCTTGGGTTGATGCCGGAATAACTTACACTTCAATGGGTGTTTTTTGGGCTACAATAGCTGGTTTAGTTGCTGGTTTATTAGTAGGTAAGGTTACTGAATACTATACAGCTACAGGAAAAAAACCTGTAATGTCTATTGTAAAACAATCAGAAACAGGGTCAGCAACTAATATAATTGCTGGGTTAGGTGTTGGAATGATGTCTACAATGATTCCTATTTTAGTAATTGCAGCAGCAATTATGGTTTCACATCATTTTGCAGGATTGTATGGTATTGCAATTGCAGCAGTGGGAATGTTAGCCAATACAGGAATTCAATTAGCAGTTGATGCTTACGGACCTATTTGTGATAATGCAGGTGGTATTGCTGAAATGGCTGAATTACCAAAAGAGGTGCGTGAACGTACAGATAAATTAGATGCCGTTGGAAACACAACCGCAGCTGTAGGTAAAGGGTTTGCTATTGCTTCCGCAGCTTTAACAGCGTTGGCTTTGTTTGCTGCTTTTATGAAAACTGCAAATGTTACGGCTATTGATGTTTCAAGACCCGATATTATGGCTGGATTATTAGTAGGTGGAATGTTGCCTTTTGTTTTCTCCGCCCTGTCAATGAATGCTGTGGGACGTGCTGCAATGGCTATGATTGAAGAAGTTCGTCGTCAATTTAGAGAAATTCCTAAATTAAAAGCAGCATTGGAAGTAATGCGTAAATATGATTCAGATATGACGAAAGCTTCTGTTGAAGATAGAAAAATATTTGATGAAGCTGATGGAGTAGCAGATTATGGAAAATGTATTGATATTTCAACAAAAGCATCTATTAAAGAAATGGTATTACCTGGTTTATTAGCAATAGTAGTTCCTGTTGCTGTTGGTTTTATTGGTGGTGCTGAAATGTTAGGTGGCTTATTAGCAGGTGTTACTACGTGTGGTGTATTGATGGCTATTTTCCAATCGAACGCAGGTGGTGCTTGGGATAATGCTAAAAAAACAATTGAAGAAGAAGGTCGCAAAGGAACTGAAGCTCATAAAGCTGCTGTAGTTGGAGATACTGTTGGTGATCCTTTTAAAGATACATCAGGTCCTTCATTGAATATCTTATTAAAATTAATGTCGGTTGTTGCCTTAGTAATTGCCCCTAGTATTGCATTAGACAAAGCTGAAGTTGCTGAATACTCACAAGAAAATGTAGCGACTGAATTAGTATCAAACAATATAACTGAAACTATTTCTATTGAAATACTAACAAATGATGATAGTAGTTTTACTGCAACTGTAGTAACAACAACTACTGAAAATGGTATTGAAAATACAACAGAAGAAATTATAACTGGTTCAAAGGAAGTAGTAACTTCAAAATTAGATGATTTGAAAGCTACCGCAAAACAAGTGCAATCAAAAGTAATAACTCAAGAAATAATTAAGGAAAACTCTTAATTTAAATTCTTTCAAAATAAAAAAAGCTCGCAAATTGCGAGCTTTTTTGTGGACTAATTTCTTGATTAAATTTTCACTAAAACTACACGTTCTAAATTTTTATCAACCATCGCACTATAAAATTTCTTTAATTCCGTATATATAGTTGACGGAAGTATCGATGAATTTATTTGTAATGAAGAATATACACTAATACTTGTTTCAGTTGCTTTGGAAACTTGATATCTAAAAACGCCTAAGTTATCTTTTAAAGCAAACGCAACAGACTCCGGTAATGACTCAATTTTATAGCCTTCAGGAATTGCAATTGATACTCTTGTAGTGTATGAATTCGCTGTACCATAATCTATTGGAAATTCTCTCTTTTCTAGTTTAAATGGGCTTTTTGATACTGAATTAAAAAATAATGGCTTAAAGTAAATTTTATTTCCAATAATATCTGCGGAATTATTCGCTGAAAAAGTGAACAATTCAGTAATAGGAAACGTAATATCTTCTTTATTGCTAAGTTTTACTTCAGAAATTTCTAACCCAGAATATCTTTCACCTAACTTGGTGAGCATGGTTTCTTCCGTAACTTTACTATAATTATTTCTATATTCTAACGCGTGTAAATTTGTGTAGCTTGTTCTTATAAATCCGCTTAAACTAGCCGAATCATCTAATTGAACACTCATAATAGTACTTGTAGAAGCTGGTTCAGTAGCCATTAAATCCACTACTTCCGATGTTTTATCGTCCTTAATAATTCTACCTTGAAAATTTAAATCGTGTTTAGGTAATACATTTGGCATAGCATACGCATCCGTTGCATCCAACAAATAACGCTTATCGCCAATTTCTACTGCTGCAATTACATAATTAAACCCATTTATTGTTGGGAACAACGGAATTCCGTGATCTCTGGTACTTAATACCAAAGGATTGGCCGTTAGTTTTGCCGCACGTAGCATTGCTACTAGCATTAAATTAATATCGGCAGTATTCCCAATTCCATCTTTATATGCACTTCTAACACCTTTCTCTGTAAAAACACCTCTATATGTATTCCATTTCACTTTTTTCTTTACAAATTCAAAAATAGCTGACATTAATTTAGAAGGATCTGTATTAGCGTTCATTATTGGTGCTAAATCATCTTCAAAATAGGAAGTTTTTTTTAATTCTGCCCCAAATTCGGCTTCATCATAAATTGTTTTCACTACATCTCCCCAATCACTTGAATAATACTTAATAGGTTCATTCGGCCAATTGACAGCCGAAAGCTCAAATTGCAGCGAGCTTCTATAATTATCAATATCATTTACATACGGCTCTTCAAACAAAGCTGGCATATTATCTTTACTAATTTCTAGAACCTTAGATCTATAATCAACTCTTTGACCTTGTTGCTGCTGCGTCACCATCATTGGATTCCCATTATCTCGCTGCACACCTGATACTGTAAAACCTTCATTTTTACTAGATTCTACATATTCAATAGTTTCAAAACCAACCTGACGAACGTTATACACATAATACTCAGGAATTACTATTTTGCATTCTAATTTTTTTATTGGAATAGCCAATTGTAAATCTACCTTATCTATACTTTTGTAAGGTGAAGTAATTTTATACCTCCACTCTACCACACAGCCATCAACAACGTTCGGCATCGTAAATTTTTCATCAGACCAATATTTATTATATTGTTCATTAAAAATATCACTTTTACGTAATTTATAGGATTCAATTTTTTCATTTTCCAGCACAAAAGTTTCTGCATCTAAAATTGAGACATCATCTTTATCCCCAGATTTTGGGGTATATAATCGCACTCTTTTAGTCGCCCAATCATACCCTTCTTTATTGTATATTTTAATGCGCTCGTGGATTTCCGTATCAATTAAGAACCCTTTTCCAGCCATATAACTAAAACTTGTATATCTTTTTTTATATAAAACTACAGCATTAGCGGTAGCATCTAACGGATATACTTTTTCTAAAAGTTCCTCTTTAGACACTTTTCCAAATTTATAATTTTGCGCATAAAACTGACTAATAAATAGCATCATTAGCAGTGAGATAAAAACCTTTTTCATTTATTAGAATTTATAATTAATTATATTTTAGCACCATTTTTGAGTTGTCTTGCTTATTTACTTCTTTTATGAAGTTTCGATACAATTCATAGTCCTCCTTTGGAAAATCGCACTTATAAAGTTCATATTTTCGTTTGAAACTAATATGATTGGCATCTACTTTTACAACTTCCATAAAATAGCTTCCAAATTTTGAAGTTAACTCCACCTTTTTAGGTAAAAATTCAATTTCACTAGTTATAGGAACTACAATAGTTACCTCATCAACATCTAAAAAACCACGTTCGCGTTGAAATGGAAATTTTCTATTTTTACTATTACTTGGCACTGAGGTGGAATTATTAAAAGCATTTACTGGAATTAATAATTGATTTCCAGCTTTTACACCATAGTTTGAAGCTGAAAAAGCCAATTTTTCCACAAACTTGGCTCCTTCTCTATCATTTTTTATTTCGATGTTAGAAAATGTAATAATATTGATATTAGACAAGTAGTTTTTAAATATTACATCTAATTCTTTTGGGCTTTTACCATCATTCCGTCCTAAATTATCGTCATATTGTGTTCCTGAAGATTCAATGCTCAATTCTCCTTTTATAGAGCCGTCGAACCCAATTTCAAAACTTCCTTTGGTTAATTGTAAGTTTTCTTTGGAATCATATATTTTGGTATGCTTAATTTCCCCGCCCGTCGGCTTAATAATCAAAGCATCACGGTCATCTGTAAAGCTACCAATTTCACCAAAAGGTCTTTTTTGACTGGTACATTCCAACCAAATATCTTTGTTATTATTAGGTATGTATAAAATCATGTGATTTCCTTGAGGAGAAGCCACATCTTTATCTAAATCCCTTCTATCATTAGCATAAATTAAGGTGTGGTAGGAAGGAACTCCTACTTCTTTTAAAAGTGCCGAAGTGTAATTTGTAAGCGCCTTACAATCGCCATAACTCAATTTATCCACCTCACTTGCCTTCATAGGTTTAAAACCACCTATTCCAACTTGTACACTTATGTATCTAACCTTGTTTTGAACAAATTCATACACTAACTTTGCCTTTTCAATTGGATCGTTGGTGTTTTTTGTGAACTGTTGGATTGCTAACTTTGTGTTTTCAGGCAAATCAATCGTATCATCAATTAAATTTTCATAATACCATTTCCCAAATTCCGCCCAATCTTTAGCCTCACCATCAACACCTTCCAAATTAAATGTATAAATCCCAAATTTTGCTGTAGGCAATAATTCATATAAATTAGGCATATAAGTTTCTCTTTCAAAAGCTTGTAAATTATTTACTTTATAAGAAACCAATCCTTTTGTAGCTACCTTATCTATCGTATAGTTTTCAAAATTCTTTTCAGATTTCAGTAAGTTGAAACCTTCGGGATATTTCAATTCAAAATAAGCCGTTTCAACGCTTTGATCAAAGCTATTATTTAAAATCCACCCAGGAATAAAAGCGGTATTGGAAGTTTTAATTTCGTAGGTATAGTAAATGGTATATGGGTAACTTATTGGCGTATGGCTATAGTGAATAAAACGTCCATCATTAAATAAAGAAAAGCCATCTTGTGAACTATAATCTTCGTAGTCACTATTTTTTACTTTTTTAATTTCTTTTCCATTCGCATCATAAATATAGGTTTTCAATCCACTTGTACTTCTGCGTTTATCATAACTAATAGTAATATCCGCTAAATAATCAGCACGTTTGTTTAAAATAGTAATAGCTGTTTCATAGGTATACACCATTTCCCGTTGTGATTTGATATCTATTAATAAATTTTCGAATCGAATAACAGAATTAGCTTTTTCTAACAATTCTTTGGAAATAGTACTCATACTAAAATCGCGATTTTGACCAAATGCAATTTGTATAAAAAGAAAGAAAAATAGAAATCCTATTTTTTTAGTATGTTTCATAGCTTCAGTTTCCTCAAATTTAATAAAATATTAAATTTAAGACTAATTAATCTTTGTTTTTTGAATCCATTAAATGGATGCAGAACATAAAAATGGTGTGGTTAGTATTCTAATCATAATATTGAATGAAACCATTAATACGCCATTAAAATAGGAAATAGCCTTGAAAATCTAAAATCCTTTAGGCTTTTAGTATACTTACAAAAAATAAAACCCCGTTTTTGAGTATTTAACTCAAAAACGGGGTTTTAACTAAAATATAAAATTACTTTATTTAATTATTTAGTTGCATTTACTTTGAATGAAATTTCAAATTCATCATTAATAAATTTATCTTTTAAATCATCAAAAAACTTTTGAGATTTGAATTGAATATTGAATTCTGTTCTGTCAATTTTAAAAGTTTCACCAACAAGTTCAACTCCAGTTTCAGTTTGTGTTAAAGTTACAGGGAATTCAATACTTTTTGTAATTCCTTTAACTGTTAAATCCCCTTTTACTGAGCCATTTACAACTTCAACAATTTTAAAAGAAGCTGTTGGATTGTTTGCTACGTCAAAAAAGTCACCATCTTTTAAATGATTCGTTAATTTTGCATTACCTTCATCTTCCACAGGAAGATCTAAAACTACCACTGAATTCATATCAAACGTAAAATCACCTCCTGTTAATTTTCCGTCAGCAACAACTAAGTTTCCTTCTTTAATTGTAACAGTTCCATAATGAGAACCTGTAGGTTTAAAACCTTTCCAGTTTAAAACTGAACTATCAATAGCTGCAGTATAAGTTCCATCAGCAATGGCTTCAACTTCAGTAATTACAGCTGAATCAACAGTATCTTTTGGCTTTTCATTTTTACATGAAATAAAAGCCACACTTACAATAAGTGTTAAAATCATCATTTTTTTCATTTTGTTTTGTTTTAATTTAATTAGTATTAACTTTAATAGTGTTGCAAAATAGCAATTCCTTACAAAAAATTACTTATTTTAAGAATTCTTTAACTAAAATATTATATGCTGTTTTTAGAATCAATAACAATTGTTACAGGACCATCATTTACCAATGCAACTTTCATATCTGCCCCAAATTCACCTGTTCCAATTTTTTTAGTTAGCTGATTTTCAAATTTTTTAATAAATTCTTCATACAATGGAATAGCAGTTTCAGGTCGTGCAGCCTTTGTATAGGAAGGCCTGTTTCCTTTTTTTGTACTAGCTTGTAGTGTAAACTGACTTACAACTATTGCATTGCCTTTAATATCAATTAATGACTTGTTCATGACTTCATTTTCATCATTAAATATACGAAGATTGACTATTTTTTTGGTTAACCAATCAATATCTTCAGAAGTATCAGCATCTTCAATTCCTATTAAAATTAAAAGTCCTGCTTTTATTTCGCTTACAATGTTCCCGTCAATTGTTACTGAAGCTTCCGTCACTCTTTGAATAACTGTTCTCATTTATATATGGTTTTTTTAAAGGGACAAAGGTATTAAGTTTCAAAGGAGCAACTATTTTCATGAACATATTTCGGTCTTCCGACTCCTGACTTCAAACTTCGGACTCCTGACTTTTTGACTTTTGACTTCTAACTATAAAGTGCTAACCTATAATGCTCTTCATCACCTTTTACCATTTGCACATAACTATTGTAACGTGACGAAGCAATTTCACCACTTTCTACAGCGTCTTTTATAGCGCATTTTGGTTCGTTCATGTGAATGCAATTATGATATTTACAATTCCCTTTAATCTTAAAAAACTCAGGGAAATAATCTGTAATTTCTTCTGGTTTGAAATCAACAACACCAAAACCTTTAATTCCTGGGGTATCAATAATAAATCCTCCAAAACTCAATTCAAACATTTCAGCAAAAGTTGTAGTATGTTGCCCTTGTTTATGTTGTTTTGAAATTTCTGCGGTTTTTAAATTTAATGAAGGTTCAATCGCATTCACCAAAGTGGACTTCCCTACTCCTGAATGTCCAGAAAACATAGTTGTTTTTCCTTTCATTAATTCCTTCACTTCATCCAACCCAATATTTTTTAACGCTGAAATAGCAATACATTTATAGCCGATTTCTGTATAAATAGCATCAAACTCTGCTAATTTATCCAATTGCTCATCAGAATAGGAATCTAACTTATTAAACAATAACACTGCTGGAATACTGTAAGCTTCCGAAGTCGCCAAAAAACGATCTATAAATCCCGCAAAAGTGGGTGGACTGTCTACGGTTACTAATAAAAAAGCGATGTCAATATTAGCTGCAATAATATGGGTTTGCTTCGAAAGATTAACCGATTTACGAATAATATAGTTTTTTCGATCTCCAATAGTATTGATGACACCGGTAATTTTATTGTCTTCGTATTCAAAATTCACATAATCGCCAACGGTCACAGGGTTGGTACTTTTAATACCTTTCATTCGAAATTTCCCTCTCAACCTACATTCAATCCGTTCGCCCAATTCAGTGCTAACAGTATACCAACTTCCTGTAGATTTTGTTACAATTCCTTTCATGTAGGCAAATATAAGTTAAATGAATTAGTAATTTATATTGAAGTTATTAAATACAAAAAAAGCTTCAATAAATTGAAGCTTTTTTGTTGACTCACAAGGACTCGAACCTTGACTGACGATACCAAAAACCGGAGTGCTACCATTACACCATGAGTCATTTGCGGGTGCAAAATTAACATATACTTTGAAACAAACAAACATTTTAAAGTATTTTTTATTTTTTTTTTAAAAAAAGTAGACTTTAATACTTAATTAACGATACTTAGGACTCTTTCATTCAATAATTAACTAATATTTTAGTAATTTCGCCACGTTTAAATTTTCTATATGAATTCATTCAATTTTAATAAATGGAATACTATTGCTGGATGGTTAGCCTTCGGAATAGCGTTATTAACTTATACGTTAACGTTAGAACCAACTGTTAGTTATTGGGATTGCGGAGAGTATATTTCTACAGCAGTAAAATTAGAAGTTGGGCATCCACCAGGAGCGCCTTTATTTCAAATGTTGGGTGCATTTTTTGCTATGTTTACCTCTGATGTAACTGAAATAGCTAAAATGGTAAATTTCATGTCGGCATTAGCCAGTGCATTTACCATCCTATTTATGTTTTGGACAATTACAGCCTTGTCAAAAAAAATGTTGGCAACAGGTGAAGTACTTAGCAAAAGTACTTCAATAGCCATATTAGGAAGTGGTTTAGTTGGAAGTTTAACTTATACTTTTTCGGATAGTTTTTGGTTTAGCGCCGTTGAAGGTGAAGTATACGCGATGTCCTCGTTTTTAATGGCATTGCTATTTTGGCTTGGCTTACGCTGGGAAACTGAAATGGACAAACCACAAGGTAACAAGTGGTTGTTGCTAATTTCATTTGTGGTAGGACTTTCATTTGGTGTTCATATACTTTCCTTATTGGTAATACCTTCTATTGTATTTTTATACATTTTCAAAAAATATGATATTGTTAATTACAAACAATTTATTATAGCCAATATTGTTGCTATTTTGGTATTGTTTTTCGTATTTAAACTATTATTCCCATATACACTAAAATACTTTAGCGCATTAGAATTGTTTTTTGTGAATTCATTAAACTTTTCATTCAATTCAGGAAGTATTATTGCTGGGATTATCCTTATAGCTGGTTTTTACTTTGGAATTCGCTATACTCACAAAAAACAATTGATAGGTGCTAACACCTTAATTCTATCTGTGTTATTTATTATGATTGGGTTTTCATCATGGATGATGTTACCAATTAGAGCAAATGCAAATACAACCATTAATGAAAATAATCCTTCAAGTGCTCGTGAATTATTAGCTTATTACGACCGTGAACAATATGGTGATGCGAACGTTTTTTATGATACGTACTATTCATTAGTATATGACAGAAAAGCAGATGCAGACAATCCTACGCGAGATGATAAGCCAAAGTATGAAAAGGATGAAAAACTAGGAAAATACGTTATTGTAAACCATTACAAAGATGCATTACCTAACTGGAGCAGCGCTCATAAAGGTTTTATTCCTCGAATGGTAAATACGGATCCTTCAGTTATAAAAAACTATAAATCTATTGCTGGAATTCCACAAAAAAGCAATAGAAGACCTACGTTTGGTGAAAATATCAAATACATGATTGACTTCCAATTTGGTTACATGTATGGTCGTTATTTTATGTGGAATTTTGTTGGAAGACAAAACGACGAACAGGGTCAATTAGATACTCAAAACGGAAATTGGTTAAGTGGAATTCGTTTTATTGATGAATACCGATTAGGACCTCAAACTAATTTACCTTCTGAAGTAAGAGATAATAAAGGACGAAACACCTACTATTTCCTTCCGTTAATTTTAGGAATTATAGGTTTATTTTTCCACCTAAAAAGGAATAAATACGACTTCTACACCCTCTTACTATTCTTTGCTTTTACAGGTTTAGCTATTTTGTTTTATACAAATCCGAAACCTTTTGAACCAAGAGAACGGGATTATGCTGTAGTTGGTTCTTTCTATATTTTTGCTATTTGGGTAGGTTTTGGAGTACTTGCTTTATACGAATACCTTAAACATTACACGAATAAAACAGCGGTAGCTGTTGGTGTTACCTTGGTTTCGTTAGTGGCAGTTCCTACAATTATGGCTGCTGAAAACTGGGATGATCACGATCGTTCAAATAGATACACGTCTTTAATGAATGCCAAAGCATACTTAGATTCCTGTGATCCGAATGCTATTTTATTTACCATTGGAGATAACGACACCTTCCCACTTTGGTATATGCAAGAAGTTGAGAACTATCGTACGGATATGAAATTAATCAATACAAGTCTGTTTCAAACAGATTGGTATATTGATCAAATGAAGCGTAAAACGTATGATGCAGACCCAATTCCATCACAATTAACGCATGATAAATATAAATTAGGAAGTTTGGATGTTGCTTACTATTTTCCTGAAATATTCCCACAATTAAAAGATTCAACAGTTTCTATTGATTATTTTATGAAGTGGATAGAAAGTGATCAAAAAATCACACAATATGATTTAGATGACGATGGAATACCTGAAAAAGTATTACCAACCAATAAAATTCGTATTCCTGTAAACAGAGAAACAGTGTTGAAAAATGGTATTGTTGCTCCAGAAGATGCGCATTTAATTGTTCCTTATATTGATATTGAATTTAAAGGAGCGCTTTCAAAAAACAGAATTTTAATGTTGGATATATTAGCAAATAACAATTGGGAAAAACCAATCTATTTTACGGGTGGTGCTCAAGCTGATGAAGAATATATTTGGCTAAAAAGCTATTTGCAATTAGATGGTATGACCTACAAATTGGTGCCAATTTTAACACCTGATGAAGGAAACTTCTTTGAAATGGGTAGAATTAACACCACTAAAATGTACGCCAATATTAAAAAAATGGATTGGAGAAACATTAATGATGGTAAAATTTATTTAGACCCTGAAACCCGTAAAAATTCTGTTACCTACAGAAATAATATGGAGCGATTGGCAAAAGCACTTATTAATGAAGATAAATTTGACAAAGCTGAGGAAATAATAGACCTTTCTTTAGAAAAAATGCCTGTTGATCGGTTTGGACATCACAGTATGCTATTATCATATTTAGATGTATATTACATTCTTGGAAAAAAGGAAAAAGCACAAAAACTAAGTGAAGAACTAAAAACAGTTTTCCAAGAAAATTTATCTTATTATAGTCAGTTTTCTATGTCTGATATTGATGGTGTATTAAGTGATATTGAACGCAACTTATTAATGTACGATCAATTAGTAAAAACAGCTATTAATTATGACGACGAAGCCTACGCTACTAAACTGAAAAATGAATATGTTGGTTACTTAAAAATATTCAACTTTTTAATTGAAGACGAAAAATAGATGAAACCTTATTTTGTAAAAGCTCCAAGACTCATTAAAATCCTTTTTTATAATTGGACTTGGAGCTTTACAAAAAAAGAAAAAGTACTATACCTTACTTTTGATGATGGCCCTACTCCTGAAGTTACCGAATGGACTTTAAATGAATTACAAAAGCACAATGCTAAGGCTACTTTCTTTTGCATAGGAAAAAACATTGAAGCAAATCCAAGCATCTTTAAAAAAGTTATTGATCAAGGTCATTCCGTAGGAAACCACACTTACAACCACTTAAAAGGTTGGAAAACACCTACTGAAATTTATATTAAAAACACGTTACAAACGGAGCAACTTATTTTAGAAAAAAGTGGTAAAAAGCCACGATGGTTTCGCCCTCCTTATGGCCAAATAACATTTAAACAAAGTAGAAAACTTCGAAAGATCGGGTATAAAATCGTAATGTGGGATGTACTTAGCGCCGATTTCGACAACAATATTTCACAACAAAAATGCCTTGAAAATGTGCTGAAAAACACCACATGTGGTAGTGTGATTGTTTTTCATGATAGTGTAAAAGCAAGTAAAAACATGCAATTTGTTTTACCTAAAATATTAAAGTACTTCAACTCTAAAAATTACAAATTTAAAGTTTTACCTGAGTAGCAATTAAACGTATTGCCCCACCAAGTCAATAAGTGTATTGGCATTTTGATCACCAGACTGGCGCCATTTCATTTCCCCAGATTTATAAATAATAAATGTAGGATTTCCCTTAATTCTTAGGGCATTTGCCAATGTTTCATTCTTTTCAATGTCAATTTTTATAACTCTAGCTTTATCACCTAAAGCAGCGGCTACATCACGTAACATATCATGAACGTCATCTGAATTCTCTTCCTCCCATTCTGCATAAAAATCAATTAAAACGGGTATGTCTGAGCTAATTAATTCTCCAAATTTTGCCATAGTTCAAGTATTATTTCTTGATTTTTTTAAAAAAAATAAATATCACGGTATATACAAATGTAACATTTTAATTTAAATTATTAATATTTACTTCTTTTTCAAAGTAATTACTGATATTTCTGGCCAAATACCTACCCTTCCTGGGAAGGCTAAAAACCCAAACCCTCTGTTCACATTTATATATCTATTTTTAAAATCATAAATACCAGCCCATTGCTTATAGATGTATTGAACAGGACTCCATTTTATGCCCGGAATTTCAATTCCAAACTGCATTCCGTGGGTATGACCACTTAAAGTTAAATGGTAATTATTGTTATGATTTTTAACTTCCGCATCCCAATGTGAAGGATCGTGACTCATTAAAATCTTAAAATCTTCCTTTTTAATTTTTTCTGAAGCCAACTTTAAATCACCTGCTTTTTTAAAGCGAGTTCCCCAATTTTCAATTCCAACCAATGCAATTTTATCAGTTCCTTTTTCTAAATAAACACTGTCATTCAACAATAACTGAAAACCCATTTTAGGATGAATATCCTTAACCGCTTGAAAATTCACTTCCTTCTCTTTTGATGAATTCCATTGAATATACTCGCCATAATCGTGATTTCCTAAAACTGAGAATTTACCATCCCTTGCTTTTAACATACTAAAATGCGAAATCCAAGGATCCATTTCTTCGGCTAAATTATTCACCAAATCGCCTGTAAATAAAATAACATCCGATTTTTGTTGGTTGATCAACTCCATTCCGTGAGCAATTTTTTCGGCATCATCAAAACTTCCACTGTGTATATCGGAAAGATGTGTGATTTTGTATCCATCAAAAGCATCGGGCAAATCGTCAAAAAACAAAGTGTGTTCAATTACTTGGTAATTATATTTCCCTCTCATCATTCCATATAAAACGGATGTGAACGGAATTGCAGCCAAACTAAGTGCTAATTTACTTACAACAATACGTCTTTCAGGTAAAAACATAGTCGCTTCAGGTTGAAACAAATATTGATAAATTCCTTTGAAAATTCTAAAAACATCTTCACCAAATAACACTAAAAAAGCGATTAATTTTGGTGTTGACACCATAATAAACAATCCAAATGATAACATTTCAGCTTGAC
>JAGPIQ010000108.1 GCA_018054895.1 Lutibacter sp.
TAAAAAGAATAGGCCCTGGTTCAGCTAATGGAAGTCTTGACATAAATTTATTACCAGGCGAAGCGCGTGATTTTTCTTCACCAGAAATAACAGATGCCATTCGGGAAAGAGTTGGGAAAGTTCATGGTGTGGAAAGCTTAACTTTTGGATCTGGCGGAAATTTTGGAGGTAGTCCAGTGGCAGTTTCATTATTAGGGAATAATATTAGCGAACTAAAGGCTGCTAAAGAAGAATTAAAAGCAGTGTTAACCAATAATCCTTTATTAAAAGATATTGCAGACAATGATCCAGCAGGAATAAAAGAGGTTAAAATTGCTTTGAAAGAAAATGCTTACTTATTGGGGTTGAATTTACAAAATGTAATGAACCAAGTACGGTCAGGATTTTTCGGTTTACAAACGCAACGTTTTCAACGTGGACAGGATGAAATTAAAGTGTGGGTTCGGTATCAAAAAGAAGATAGATCGTCTATTAAAAACTTGGAAGATATGTGGATTACAACACCTACAAATCAACAAGTACCATTTTCTGAAATAGCTACTTATGAAATTGAACGTGGAGATGTATTAATTAATCATTTAAATAGCAAGCGAGAAATTCAAATTTCGGCAGATTTAAAATCGCCTAATGAGAGTGCTTCAGATATATTAGATGAAATTAAAACGACTGTTATTCCTGAAATTATTTCAAAATATCCTACCGTTAGTGCCTCTTACGAAGGGCAGAATAGGGAAGCTAATAAAACGAAAGATTCAGCTATTAAAGTTGGCTTTACTATTTTAGCACTTATTTATATGGTAATTGCATTCACATTTAGATCATATGAACAACCAATTTTGTTAATTTTATTAATTCCATTTAGTTTAATTGGAGTCGTTTGGGGACATTGGATTCATAATTTTCCAGTAAATATATTATCGTGGTTAGGTATTATTGCACTTATTGGAATTATGGTAAATGATGGTTTGGTACTTATTGAAAAATTTAATTCGTATTTAAAACAAGGAATGAAATATGATGAAGCCTTGTTACAAGCTGGAATCTCAAGATTTAGAGCTATTTTATTAACAACATTAACAACAGTTGCAGGTTTAGCTCCATTGCTTTTAGAAAAAAGTAGACAAGCACAATTTTTAAAACCGATGGCAATATCAATTTCGTATGGAATGGCCATTGCTACCGTTTTAACGCTTGTTATGTTGCCCTTAATGTTATCTGTGGCTAATTCCATAAAAGTATTTATAAAATGGATGAGAACTGGTGAAAAGGTAACAAAAGAAGAAGTAGAAAGAGCTATTATTGAACAAAAAAGTGAAGAAAATGAAATATAATACCTATTTATCAGTACTATTTATTTTTAGTTTTTTAGTGGGTACTTCTCAGGAAATATTGACAAAAAACGATGCTGTAAGTTTGGCGCTAAATAATAATTATGGAATTTTAATAGCTAAAAATAACCTTAAAATTGCAGAAAATAATACCAGTGTATTAAATACAGGTTATTTGCCAAAAATAGCAGTTTCTTCTGGTGCTGGATATTCCAATACAACATCGGAGTTAACCAACCAATTGGGGGTTGAAACAAATACGGATAACGCGGAATCGAAATCATTAACAGCTTCTATAGGTCTTAATTATCTGTTGTTTGATGGTTTTGGACGTGCTTTTAACTATAAAAAATTAAAAGAATCGTTTAATTTCACAGAATTGCAAGCACGGTCTATTATTGAAAACACCATTACAGATGTATTTTATAGCTATTATGATGTGGCACAATTAACTGAGGACACTTTAAATATTTCTGAGTCTTTAAAAATTTCTAAACAACGTTTAAAAAGAGTGCAATATGCTTTTGAATATGGTCAAAACACAAAATTACAAGTATTAAATGCGGAAGTAGATGTGAATAATGACAGTATTCGATACATAAATACGCAACGATTATTGGCAAATTCTAAAAGAGATTTAAACTTATTGTTGGGAAGAGCCATAACTACGGACTTTAAAGTGGAGACTAAAATTGAGTTTCATCAATTATTTAATTTAGAAACCTTACTAGAGAAAGCTAAAGCTGCAAATGTTGATATTCAAAAAATAAATTCGTCTATAAAATTAAATAATTTGGACATTCAAATGAATAAATCAGATTTGCTTCCTACGTTAAATTTAAGCAGTTCATATGGTTTACAAAAATTGGATAATGACCAAACGTTTACCTATGCGGATCAACTTTCAAAAGGATTAAATGCGAACATAAGTTTAAATTGGAATTTATTTGATGGCGGTACAACTAAAAACAGAATTCAAAATTCAAAAATAATAGCAGATAATTTAAGCATTCAAGAGGTGCAATTAAACAATTCGTTGGAGCGTTCAATGGCAAATGCTCTGGAAGTTTACACAAACTCATTAATAATTTTAACTGCTGAAGAAAAAAATGTAGAAACAAATAAACGGAATTTTTCAAGAACCGAAGAACAATTTAAATTAGGGCAAATTACAACGATTGAATTTAGACAAGCTCAAATAAATTTATTGAATGCTCAGTCTAATTTAAATCAGTCAAAATTCGATGCTAAAAATGCGGAATTATTAATTTTACAACTTTCAGGTGAACTTTTAAATACCGAGTTTTAATTAGATACTTTAATTAAAAAAAATGTGTAAAAAACAAAACCTCTAAATAATTAAAAATTATTTAGAGGTTTTGTTTTATGAAAAATTATAACGTATGTTTATAGTTAACGAAATTTAAGCACTATAAATTTTATCATACAAATGTTTGTATTTCGCAAGAATTTCAGTTCTTTTAGGTTTCATTGTAGGTGTTAAAAGTCCATTGTCAATACCCCAAACATCGGGTGTTAATTCAATTTTTTTAATTTTTTCCCACTGGCCAAAAGCTTCATTTCTTTTATGAACTTCTAATTGAATTCTTGCAATAATATTTGGGTTTTCAATTAAATCTTTATTGCTTTCAGGTATAGGTTCATTGTGTATTTTTGCCCAATCGCGTAAAAACTGAAAATTTGGTTGAACAAGTGCAGCAGGCATTTTTTGACCTTCACCAATCACTAAAATTTGTTCAATAAAACGAGATTGTTTCATTTCATTTTCAATAAAAGCAGGTACAATATATTTTCCGCCAGAGGTTTTAAAAATTTCTTTTTTTCTTCCTGTAATTTTTAAAAAGCCTTCTGAATCAAATTCACCTTTATCACCTGTATGAAAATAATCGCCAGACATCACACTATCCGTTTTTTCTTGATCTTTGTAATAACCAAGCATAACATTTGGTCCTTTTACTAAAATTTCACCATCTTCAGCAATTTTAACTTCAACATGATCAATTAACATTCCAATGGTTCCAATTTTAAACATGTTGTTTTTTATCATGTTAACCGAAATTACAGGCGAAGTTTCTGTTAAACCATAACCTTCCATAACAGGCATTTGGGCAGCTGCAAAAACACGTGCTAACCTTGGTTGCAAAGCGGCGCTTCCTGAAACCATTGTTTTTAAATTACCACCTAAAGCTTCACGCCATTTACTAAAAATAAGTTTATTTGCAATTTTAAGTTTCAACTCATACCACCAACCATTTTTTCCATAAGGCTCATAAATTAAACCTAAATCTACAGACCAAAAGAACAGAGCTCTTTTAATTCCTTTTAATTCGGAGCCTTTTGCTATAATTCCATCATATACTTTTTCAAGTAACCGAGGAACAACTGTCATAAATTGTGGCTTTATTTCTTTTATATTTGCACCAACTTTATCTAAACCTTCAGCAAAATACACTTCAGTGCCTGAATATTGATATAAATAATGTAACATTCTTTCAAAAATATGGCAAACGGGTAAAAAACTTAATGCCGTAATTTCTCCAAATTTTAAAGGAAGTCTAGGTATGCTATCCAACACATTTGTAACGATATTGAGGTGTGATAACATAACACCTTTTGGTTTTCCTGTGGTTCCGGAAGTGTAAATTATGGTTGCTAAATCACTTGGGTTTATAGAATTTTTTATATCCTCCACTTCATTTTGGTTGCTAGTATCTTCACCAAGTTTCAGAATTTCATCCCAATTTTTACAATTTTTACTTGTTTCAAAAATATATATATCCTTTAAAGTGGGTACATTTGGTTTAATTGCATTTGCTTTTTCAAATAACTCATTGTCAGATAAAAAACAGTATGATATTTCTGCATGATTAAAAATATATTCATATTCCTCTTTTGAAATAGTAGGATAAATAGGAATGTTAATGGCGCCAATTTGGTTAATTCCAAAGTCCATTAGATTCCATTCCGTTCTATTATTAGATGAAATAAGCCCTATTTTATCACCAGGTTTTACACCCAATCGAAGTAATCCTCTACTAATTGCATTCCCTTTTTTTAAGAATTCAGAAGAAGAAGTTGAAACCCATTCACCATTATATTTTGTTGTGAATGCTTTCTCTAAATTGTAAGTTTTTTGCTGATGATATGCAAATTCAAATAGTTTAGTAATTTCTTGAGACATTGTTTTGTTATTTACGAATAATGCAAAGTATAAAAATTATCCTACATCTACAAGTAACTTTGTTACTAAAATAATACGAAATATTGCCATTTAAAACGTTTTCGAAGGTGTATTTAACAAAAGTGAAATTGTATTTAAAATGTTATGAGACAATTATTTAATGAAGTTTATTTCTAGTGTTTTTTTTGAAATTCATTAAAAATGATTATAAAACAAACACTTTATGTATTTTTTATAACAAATAAAGTGCTTCCATTAAAGCACTATTTTAAAGTGGAATGATGAATAAATATTAAATTGAATTGTTGTTTAATTCAGTAGTTAACATTTCTGAATTTAAAAAAAATGGTCAATATAATTGTAATTACGATTAAAATAGTATTGTTTTTACGCAGTTTTTTTATAATTATTTAAAAAATAAAGAGTGTAAAATGTATTTTTTGTTATAATATGAAAAATAAACTATGCTATTTTAGCCGTTTTATGTTTTATTTTGAGTTTTTGTGTTATTTATTAAAAATTGAAATCTTTCGCTAGGTTATACTTCAAACGTTTTAGTGATGAACCCATAAAAATAGAGGATTTTATTATCTTCTATTATATGATAATTGTCAGTTTTTCCACTTTTTTTTGACTTAATTTTGGCCTTAAATAAAGAATAAAAAAGTCAAATTACATGAACACTAAAGAATTTAAAAAAGGTATTTGGAATGAAGTTGTTAACTTAAGAGATTTTGTTACTAAAAATATTACTCCATACCATGGAACATATCAGTTTTTAGTTGGGCCAAGCGAAAAAACTCAAAAATTGTGGGAAACTTGTAAACAAGCCACCAAAGAAGAACGTGCAAATAATGGCGTAAGATCTATAGATACGGAAACAATATCTGGAATTAGTTCGTTTGAAGCTGGTTATATTGATAAAGAAAACGAAGTAATTGTAGGTTTACAAACAGATGAATTATTAAAACGCGCCATGAAACCTTTTGGAGGTTTTAAAGTGGTTGAAAAAGCACTTTCTGAACATGGTTTAGTGCCAAACGACCAAGTATCTACCTTATTTAGTAAGTATGTAAAATCACATAATGATGGGGTTTTTGATGCATATACTTCAGAAATTAAAAAATTCCGTTCATTAGGATTTTTAACAGGATTGCCTGATAATTATGCTCGTGGAAGAATAATTGGTGATTACAGAAGAATTGCTTTATATGGTGTGAACCGTTTAATTGAATCTAAAAAGAAAGATTTAGAGTCTATAAAAGGCCCAATGTCGGACAAAGTTATTCGTTTGCGTGAAGAAGTTGCAGAGCAAATTAAAGCGTTAAAGGAAATTGTACTAATGGGTAATTCTTATGATTTAGATTTATCTCGTCCTGCTGAAAATGCAAGAGAAGCGGTACAATGGACATATATGTCGTATTTAGCAGCTGTAAAAGAACAAGATGGAGCAGCAATGTCTTTAGGAAATGTTTCTTCATTTTTAGATATTTTTATTGAAAGAGATTTAGAAGCTGGAGTTATTACAGAAGTAGACGCTCAAGAATATATTGATCAATTTGTAATGAAATTACGTATGGTTCGCCATTTACGTATGGAAGCATATGACGAAATTTTTGCAGGAGATCCAACGTGGGTTACCGAAGCAATTGGTGGTATGTTTGAAGATGGAAGAACGAAAGTAACCAAAACATCTTTTAGATTCTTACATACTTTATACAATTTAGGTCCATCACCTGAACCAAATATTACCATTTTATGGTCCAACAATTTACCTAAAAACTTTAAAGATTATTGTTCAAAAGTTTCTATTGATACTTCATCAATTCAGTTTGAAAATGACGAGTTAATGCGTTCATTTAGAGGTTCAGATGATTATGGAATTGCGTGTTGTGTTTCTTACCAAGAATTAGGAAAATCTATTCAGTTTTTTGGAGCAAGAACAAACTTAGCGAAAACATTATTATTAGCAATAAACGGTGGGCGTTGTGAGTTTACAGGAACTCAATTAGTTGAAGGTATTGAGCCTTATACCGATGAGTATTTAGATTTTGATAAAGTAATGGGTAAATTTAGAGTAGCAATGAAAGAAGTTGCACGTGTTTATAACGACTCGATGAACATTATTCACTACATGCACGATAAATACTACTATGAAAAAGCTCAAATGGCTTTAATTGATACAAACCCAACTATTAACATTGCTTATGGTATTGCAGGTTTATCAATTGTAGCAGATTCATTATCAGCTATTAAATATGCAAAAGTAAAACCAGTAAGAAATGATATTGGTTTAACTGTTGATTTTGAAATTGAAGGAGAATTTCCAATGTATGGAAATGATGATGATAGAGTAGACTTTTTAGCAAGTAATTGTGTGGCTGAATTTAATAATGAATTAAAAAAGTTACCAGTTTATAAAGATGCAGAACCTACAATGTCTGTATTAACAATTACTTCAAACGTAACCTACGGAAAGAAAACTGGAGCAACCCCTGATGGTAGAGCACTAGGAGTTCCTTTTGCACCTGGAGCTAATCCAATGCATGGACGTGATACAAATGGAGCAATTGCTTCCTTAAACTCGGTTGCTAAAATTAATTATGCCGATTCTAAAGATGGTATTTCTAATACATTTTCTATTGTTCCAAAATCATTAGGAGCTACTGAAGAGGAAAGAATTTCAAATTTAGCTGCAACTTTAGATGGTTATTTTGGTAATAATGCACAACATTTAAATGTAAATGTTTTAAATAAAGAAATGTTGATGGATGCTATGGAAAACCCAGATGAATATCCACAATTAACAATAAGAGTTTCAGGTTACGCTGTTAATTTTACACGTTTAACTAGAGAACAACAACTAGAAGTTATTACACGTTCATTCCACGAATCTATGTAATTTGACTAATTATATTCATGTAAGTATTGAAAAGTTATTAATTTAGCTTTTCAATACTAACTAAAAAAAAATACAATTATCAAAATAGAAGAGAACACATTGAGAGTTCACTCGATTGAATCGTTTGGAACTCATGACGGACCGGGAATTAGAATGGTCATTTTTTTACAAGGATGTAAACTAAAATGTTTGTACTGCCATAATCCGGATACCATTGAAACAAGTGGAGGAACCGAATATGAAATTGAAGATTTAGTGCAACGTGCATTAAAAATGAAATCCTATTTTGGGGAAAATGGGGGAGTTACAGTTTCTGGAGGAGAACCATTATTACAAGCCAAAGAATTAATTCCATTTTTTAAACGTTTAAAAGAAGAAGGTATCCATACAAATATAGATACCAACGGTCGACTTTTAAATAGTTATGCAAAAACGTTATTAGATGAATATGCGGATTTAGTAATGTTGGACATTAAGCATATGACTGAAGAAGGTTATTTAGAGCTTACAGGTGTTAGTTGTAAAGAAACAACATTCAATTTTGCAAAATACCGTGAGGAATCTGGTAAAAAAATGTGGTTGCGTTATGTGCTTATTCCTGAAATAACAGGAAAGCCAGAATTGCTGCATGCATTAGGTAATTATTTTAAAGATTACCAAACTATTGAAAAAATTGAAATTCAACCATATCATACTTTAGGAATTCATAAATGGGAAGCTTTAGGCTGGGAATATCAGTTAAAAGATGCTCGTGAAAATACGCCAGAAGAATTGGAAGCTGCGGCTGAAATTTTGAGTAAATATTTTAAAGAAGTAAAAATAAATTAAAATTTGCTGCTAAGTCGGCAAAATCAAAGTATATGAATACCCCAAAAGAAGTTATCAATATTGTTGAAGTTTTAGCAAAAACAAAAGGAAGTTATAAAGCTAGTAAAACGTTAATTTTAGCATTTTTGGCGGGTGCTTACATTTCATTTGGAGGTTTGTTGGCTATTATTGTTGGGGGTGGATCTCCGGGTTTAGCGGCAAGTAATCCAGGGATTGCTAAATTTTTATTTGGAGCCATGTTCCCATTAGGACTTATTTTGGTTGTAATAGTAGGAGCGGAGCTTTTTACAGGTAACAATGCTTATTTTATGCCCAACGTTTTAAATAAAAAACAAGGAGTCCGAACAGTGCTAAAAAATTGGGGATTGGTGTATGTTGGTAATTTTGTAGGCGCCATTTTTGTGGCCTATTTTTTAACGCATTTAACACATATTGTAAGTAGTGCCCCTTATATAGATTCAGTTTATCAAATAGCAATAGGAAAAACAAGTCATACTTTTTTAGTAACGTTTTTAAAAGGAATTGGTGCTAATTGGCTAGTTTGCTTAGCTGTTTGGCAAGGTATGGCAGCTAAAGATACTACAGGTAAAATAATAGCTATTTGGATTCCTGTAATGGCATTTGTGGCCATGGGATTAGAACACAGTATTGCAAATATGTTTTTTATTCCTTTAGCGATGTTTGAAGGTGCTGATATAACGTGGACTACCTTTATAGTTAAAAATTTAATTCCTGCAACATTAGGAAATATTGTTGGTGGAGTCGTTTTTGTAGGAATGCTTTATGGTTATTTATTTGGTAGAGATAAGTAAATTTTTAAAACAATATTATTAAAAAAGCCTTTTCCATATTTTTTGGAAAAGGCTTTATATTTAGAAACTATGTTAAAATCTATTTTTTTAAACTTCTAACTTTCATTACAAAAATACCCAATTTAGTATTTAAACCATTAATTGGAGTTGCTAATTCAATACTTGTAGAATCTTGTGAAATCGTTTGTTCATTAATATCTTTGTATGTTGGATTTACAACACCTTCATCTTTTTTATCTGTTGAAATTTGAATTTCATGAGTAGTAGCATTGATGTATTGAAGTTTTATAATATCTTCATTTTTTACAAAATCATTAAAAAACTGATTTACTTGCTCGGAGTTTTCTCTTA
>JAGPIQ010000231.1 GCA_018054895.1 Lutibacter sp.
CACTCTATTTTTGTACATATTACTTGATGCCACAATATGAGCAAGTGCATCTTTAGCTAATTCTTCGTTTAAAGCAACCGGAATTAATTCAGTATCACTTTTTACTTTAAACTGTAATGGTTTTGCGTTTGGATTTAAGATAACAATATCATCATCCACTCTAAAAGCATAGGTTTCATGGAACAACATAATGGTTCTTCCTTTTGTACCTTTTGGTAATTTTAATAAATTTCTTCCTGGCATTGGCGATTTAGTTGTGATACCAGATAAAGCTAAAACCGTTGATGGAATATCCATTTGACTTGCTAAATTATCATAGGTAATTCCTTTGTCCACATTAGGCGCAATGATTAAAGCTGGAATATGAAATTTATTTACTGGAACTAAATTTTTACCATACGTTCTGGTATTATGATCGGCAATAACTACAAAAATGGTGTTCTTATAATATGGTTCTTTTTTAGCCAATTCGAAGAATTTACCAATAGAAAAATCAGCATATTTCATTGCATTATGAACAGAATTTTTAGGTTGTTCATAAAGTTGAATTCTTCCTTCAGGAAACTCAAAAGGTTCGTGATTTGAAGTTGAAAACATCAAAGAAAAGAAAGGTTTATTACCAAGATTTTTGTAATATTCATTAGCTTTCACTGCTAAATCTTCGTCGGAATATCCCCAAGTTCCTTTCATCGCATATTTTTTTCCATCGGAATCAAAATCAGTTTCATCGATGATGTTTTTGAAACCATTTCCGTTAAAAAAAGATGCCATATTATCAAAATTTGCCATTCCACCATAAATGAAACTCGTATCATAATTTTGACGGCCAAAAGCATCTGCCAAGGTAAAAAACCCTTGTTGTGAACCACTTAATTTCACAATACTTTCGGAAGGATTAGGTAAAAATCCTGCGGTTACTTGCTCAATTCCTCTTACGCTTCGAGTTCCTGTACAATATAAATTGGTAAATAATAAACCTTCATTTGATAATTTATCTAATTCAGGTGTTAGTGGTAAACCCTTTAAACATCCTACATATTCTGCTCCTAAACTTTCTTGTAAAAAGATTACCACATTGTATTTTGGTTGTGGAGCATCTGGTTTTTGAAGGTGTAAAAAAGGTACTTCTCCAGGAATAAATTCAGTTACATCCATGTATTTTTTTACACGAGAATATGCTTCTAATTCGTCCATTTTACCATATTTTTTAACATCTCCTTCATTCTTCATTGAATACGCTGCGAAAGCTACTGTATAAAACGAATTTAATCCTAATGAGTTTGTCATTTGATCGGAACAAAAGATGGCATTACTTGCATTTATTGGACGTTTAGAAGTTAAACTTCCACGAGCTCCAAAAAACAAAAAGAAAGCAACTACAGGAAATAAAAGTAACTTGTTTTTATACTTACTTTCGATAGGGTAAAATAATTTTTTTCCATAATTGAAAGCATAAAACAATGCTATTCCTAGTAAAATTGTGGTGATAATTAAAGAAGGTAAATAGCTTTTAATTAAAGTTCCAACGACTTCTTTTGGATAAATTAAATAATCTAAAAACAAACGATTTGGTCTCGTGTCATATTGATTGATAAAATCTAAAGTTGATAACTCCATTAAAAGAATTAGAAACAAGAAGAAAATAAAATAAACATTGAAAAATTGTTTGATTTTATTTAAAATACTGTTTGGTAAAGCTGTAATAAGAACAAATGGAAGAAAACTTAAATAGCAAAGGAGAATTAAATCAAAACGAAGTCCAATACTAAATAATTGAAAATAATTTGGAGTTTCTACAACTCTTTCATTAAAAATTATAAATAAGAAAATTCTATTAAATGTTAAAATAAGTAATCCAATTAAAATAAAATTAAAAACAGGCTTTAAATAATAGATTTTTCTCATTTTTTATTGTAAATATTTAGTGAATCAAAAGTATTATAATAATTTTTATAAATAGAAATTATAGCTTAATATTTACTTAATATTTTGCATAAGTAGAAATAAAATGTAAATTTGCAGTCCGTTCAACTAATGGCGTCGTGGCCGAGCGGCTAGGCAGCGGTCTGCAAAACCGTCTACCCCGGTTCGAATCCGGGCGATGCCTCTAAAACCTTCTAAGAAATTAGGAGGTTTTTTTATGGGATAATTTTTAGAATTAATTAGATCCTGAAACGAGTTCAGGATGACAAACATTGAAAAATATTATTCAGCAACAGCTGTATCAGGTAATAACTTATTGGTTATCATTTCTTTTTCTTTTGGAAAGAAACCTTGTAGGATAAAAAACAAACCAAAAATTAAAATTACCATACTAATTACTCGTTTGATTTTGTAGATATTAGCAGGAATTAATTTGTGTTTCAATTGCTTTGCTAATAATATTTTAGCTACATCGAAAGCCAAATAAAACACTAAAATTGCAGCGAAAAAAACAGAAATTCGTGAAGCATTCATTTCCATTTGTGGTCCATAAGTAATGATAATCATCATCCAAAAACCTAAAACTCCAATGTTGATGAAATTCAATAAAAACCCTTTGAAGAATAAAGCAAAGTAATTTTTCTTAGGAATATTATCGTCGTCTTGTTCAATTTCGGTTTGCTTTTTGAAATTTCTTTTAAGTTGAATAAACGAAATTAATCCGTAAGCCAACATGATAATTCCGCCAATAACAAAAAGTGTTGGATTATCTTTTAACTGTTCTAAAAGTTGATTGGTACTTAAATAAGCGATTAAAATGAAAATAATATCACTAAAAACAATTCCTAAATCAAAAGTAAATGCCGCTCTAAAACCTTTGGTAATACTGGTTTCAAGTAAAACAAAAAAACCAGGACCAATTGAAAAAGCTAACAAAAGTCCCCAAGGAATTGCGGTAAGTATATCGTGTAAGTACAAAGT
>JAGPIQ010000232.1 GCA_018054895.1 Lutibacter sp.
ACAACAGACTGTACATTTAATCCTAATTCATCTGCACAAATTACGGCTGCATCCTTGTATTTATCATTTAAAAATGGCGCAATAGTTCTCACGCAAATTCCCAAGGCACTGATAAAACAAATTCCATCGATTTTAGAGAAATTTTCAGCTAAATAATCGGAAATTGAAGAAACCATTGATACGTTTTCATTATCAGATGTGCGCGTTGTAATGATTAATGATTTTGGAAATTGTTTTTGTAAAACTAAGGCTTGTTCAATACCTTTATCCGTAACTGCTATAATACTTATTTTTTTCATTACTTTTTAATGTTTATGGCACTCATTATTTTAATTTTATTAAAACTATCCACTTGTATTTCTACTTCTGAAATTGAATAGTTTAACTTTTTTAGAACTTCAATAAATATGGTAATTGTAGTTTCTTTAACCGCATTTATTACAATTCTTATATCTGGATTTAATTGATTGATTTTAAGTAACATTTCTTCTAAATTATTTCCGTGACCACCAATAAAAACAACATCTGGCATCGGGTATTCTAAGAGGTTTATTTTGAAAAAATCGTCAATAACTACGTTAATACCTGGAGAGGAAAATTGCTGCATATTTCTGTTGATAATTTCACCACATTCCACACGTTTTTCAAAAGCTAAAACATTTAAATGTGGGAAAAATCGTTTTGCTTCAATAGCTACGGAACCCGTACAAGATCCAATATCCCAAAAAACGGAAGCATTATTTAAGTGTAACATATGAATACTTGTTAACCTAATTGGCATTTTGGTAATCATATTTGGTCGGTTTGGTAGGGATTCAAAAAGCGCCTCTGGTATTCCAAAACAATCATTTTTAATCCCTTTTCTTTCTAACAAAACACAATTTAAAGAACTGTGCTTTTTGAATTTACATTCAATAAGCGTCAACTCTTCAATACGTTCAAAATCCCCATCCAACTCTTCTCCAACAACAATTGTATAATTGGTAAAATTGTAATTTAGCAGTCGTTCTGCAATAGCTGATGGTGTTTTTTCAGCATCCGTTAAAATACCTATGAAGGCTTCGTTTTTTATAAGAGCGCTATCCAAAGCGCTCCAATCTCTACCGTGAATTGAAACCGCTTTTAAATTGCTATAATTTTTTTGAATCTTATGGCAAAGTCGCTGAATACTATTGAAATAAGGAAACACTTTAATGTTGGATTTTGGTAAATAACTTTTCAACGTATTTCCAAATCCATAAAAAAATGGATCGCCAGAAGTAAAAATAAGAATAGCACTTTTTGTTTTTAAATAATCATCGAAAATAAGATCCATTCTTCCTGAAATTTCTATCCATTTATGATCTTCAGGTAAAAACTGTTTTACAAGTTCATAGTGTCTTTTTCCGCCAGAAAAAAACGTTGTTTTATGAATTCGGCGCAATACAGCAACACTCAAAACTGGAACTGAATGATTCCCAATTCCGACTAAATAAAAATTTATTTTCTCCTTTTTACTCATTACTTAATTCATAAAGTATTTTGAAGCATCATTTAATGTATATGCCGCATTTACCAAAGCAGCAGCAACATTGCTTCCTCCTCTATTCCCTTCAACTAACACCCAATCTGTAGCGGTTACTTGAGATAATTGTTCTTTCGATTCAATAACATTTACAAAACCAACAGGTGCTCCAATAATGGCTACAGGTTTAAATTCTGGATTATTTCTAAGTTGTTCTGTAACTTCAAATAACGCTGTTGGTGCATTCCCTACAACATACAACGCATTAGGAAACAATGAAATAGCTTTTCTAAAACCAGCTTGTGAGCGTGTTAAATTTTCTTTTTCAGAAAGGTCATAGACATCTTTATCATTTAGCAAACAAATTACCTGATTATCAAATTTTTCAATAAAATATTTTGTTATTCCTGCCTGAACCATAGTAACATCGGTAATAACAATTCCACCATTAATTAAATAATTATGAATGCTTTCAATAGAATTCTGCGTAGCTTTATAATATTGATGATCTTCCAGTACTCCAGTGGTATGAATCATTCGAGTCATAGCCCATTTATTATGGATAGATTCTGGTAAATCTTTAATATGATTGGTTACAATTCGAAAACTTTCCTCTTGAATTTCAACACCACTTTGAGGTTTTCTGTTTAAATAACCTCTTGGTGTAATTAAATGATTTTTAAATTGGTATGTTTGAGAATTCCCTATCATTACCAAGCTAAACATATCTACATCTTCCGGATTGAATTCTCCTAAAGTTGTGATTTTTATATGCTCATCAGGTCTCGTTACTTGTTTTACTATTGCAACAGGTGTTGAAGGAGCTCTATGTTGTAAGTATATTTTTTTCAGACTTTCTAACTGCCAATAGCGTTTTATGCTTTTTGGATTGTACAAACTTGTAACAAAATCGCCCATTGCTGCGGCTTTTATACGCTTTTCAATTACGTTCCAAGGCGTCATTAAATCCGACAATGAAATGCAACAAAAATCGTGTCCCAAAGGTGCTCCTAACTTACTTCCTGCTGCCAAAAATGCTGAAATCCCGGGTAATGTTTCCAGCTGAATTTCCACATTTTCTTTAGAAACCATTTCATAAACAATCGCTGCCATAGAGTAAATACTGGCATCTCCAGAGCCAATTACAACTACATACTTCCCTTCTTTCGCTTTTTCAATGGCTTTTTCAGCACGCGCTTCTTCCATTCCTAAAGGCATAGAAATTAACTCTGCTTCTGCTTTAAAAAATTCTTTTCCAAATTGAAAGTAATAATCGTAGCCAATTACAACATCTGCTATTACCAAAGCATTTTTTACAATTGGCAACATATATTCTTTATTTCCAGGACCTAAACCTGCGACAGTTATTTTCATTTTCTTATAATTAAAAGG
>JAGPIQ010000233.1 GCA_018054895.1 Lutibacter sp.
GTTTCAATAACGCCTTGGGTGTTTTTATTCGGAAATAAAAAATGTGCATCTTTAACCAACGTGACTAATTTTACATCCTGTACCGTGTTATTTCCCTCAAAAACAATGGAATCGGTATAAATAGGATTGGCCGTTTTAGTAAAATCGATGGTAGTTTCAATAAAAATGTACAAGCTATCTTTTCCTAAAATTTCAATATCTTTAAACACTTTTCCAGCTTTTCCATCAATATTTAAGCGATACATAGAGTTTTCTCCGTTACCTAGTTTTACAGAAGGAATGGAAATTGCTTGCGAATTTTTATTGTATACTTTCAACGTGTACGTGCTTGAACCTATGTTTGTAAAAACAGTATCTAAAAAAATAGTGTCTTTTGAAAAAAGTAATTTTCCAGAAGTAATTTCTGTCGAAAAATCTTCTCGACACGAGCTTATTGCTATTGAAAATAGAGCTAAAGAGACTATAAATAAAAGGTTTCGCATAGTTTTTTTATCAGTTATAACGCAATAAATGTACTTAAATTATTTTTTAAAAAGTTCTATTTCATACAGTTTACTCCAGTGTTTTCCAGTAACAAAAAGCCGGTTATTCTCTTTATCGTAAGCAATTCCGTTTAAAACTTCATCTTCTTCATCTAATTGTTGTACTTTTAAAATTTCATCTTTTAAACCATTTAAATTGGCAACTCCTTCTACTTTTCCACTGGTTGGGTCTACAATTAAAATTGAATTTTTTTGCCAAATATTGGCGTAAATTTTACCATTTACAAATTCCAATTCATTTAATTTTTCTACTTTTTGAGTATCTGTATAAGCTTCAATATAAGATTCTTCAACTAAAGTATCTGGATTCAACAACCAAATGCGTTCTGTTCCATCCGATTTAAATATTTTATTCCCATCGTGTGTTAATCCCCAGCCTTCGCGACTTTTAGTGTATTTAAATTCCTTTTCGTTTTTAAAAGTCGCAAGGTCATAGACAAAACCAACACCGCTTTGCCAAGTCAATTGAAGTAATTTGTCATTAAAAATAGTAATTCCTTCGCCAAAATATTTTTCGTCTAAATCCGCTTGTTGTAATACTTTTCCTGTGGTTAATTCCACTTTACGAATCCATGAAGTTCCATTTCTTCCAGTTCCTTCATACAAAAAGCCATTGTAATATTCCAAACCTTGTGTGTACGCTTTTGGATCGTGCGGGTAGGTGTTTACAATTTTATAATCATAAATAGCAGGTGCTTCATCTGCCATAATATAAATTATATTTGAAATTTTTTCTGTTTTTCCTTCAAAAAATAAGACAGCAGTTATGGTGTGTTTTCCTAACTTGTAATTGGTAGTTTCCGCAATAGCTTCCAAACCTGTTCCTTTCAATTTAACGTTATCAATTGAATATTGAACAGAATCTATCGGATTACCGTTTTTTTCTGTAACCGAAATTGTAAAATTTTGGTTAATAGTAATTTTTGCTGGAGAATTTAGTATAAATTTGTATTCAGAATTACACGACAGCAACAATAAAAGGCTTAAAAAACCGATGGTAGACTTATAAAACATAGCTTAAAGTATAGGTATATTAATATTTATGTAAATAAAATAAATTATTTGTTTGAAATTTCAAAAATATAGTTAAATTTGCAGTCTGAAAAATAAAAATAGATTTAAAACGAGTTCACAATGAAAAAAGGTATACATCCAGAAAATTATAGATTGGTAGCATTTAAAGATATGTCAAATGAAGATGTATTTTTAACTCGTTCAACAGTAAATACAAAGGAGACTCTTGAAGTAGATGGTGTTGAATATCCTTTAGTGAAATTAGAGATTTCAAGAACATCACACCCATTTTACACAGGTAAGTCTAAATTAATTGATACTGCAGGACGTATAGATAAATTCAAATCTAAATACGCTAAATTCAAAAAATAATTTAGTATTTCAAAAATATTTGAAATCCTCAACGAAAGTTGGGGATTTTTTTTGTTATTTTTTTAGGGTTTGTATACTTCGTTTTTCATGATTTAAAAATCATGAAGGGGTACGTAAAAGTAGTTTATTTTGGGTGTTACTCTTTATTTTTACAAAACTAAGGCTTTCTGCGTTGCAAGGTGATTTATCGCAACTCTAATGCATTTAGTTGTGTAAAGCAATAGTTAGTCTATCGTGAGTTAATAACAGTTTAAAAGCAGTTAAAACAGGGTTGTACCTACTATCAGATTTAGTAGTGTTTTAGAACAAGTATCTTCATTTTTCAAAATTCCAGTATTAATATAACTTTTATGAAGCTTCAAAAGGATTATTTCTTCCATTTGCAAAAATTGTATGTTCATAATTTAATTTTTAAAATAAGTCTAATTTTTGTTGATGCTATTTTTATTTTCCAATTTTTAAACCAGTAAAAGTATCCTGTTGTAATTTTAGTTCAACAGGATAAAATATTGGTCACAATTGTATACAATAACGTTGTTTTTTATAGCATATAAATTAGGTTTTCAATAACACTAATTTGTTTATCATTAGGAACTAATGTTTTATTGGAATCTAAAACCAATTTTTTTTATTTCTACTGTTTTTTATGATGAGATTGCTGTTTTCTTAAATATTTGTTAAATTATTCTTCGTAATATTGCTTCGAATAATTTTAATTTTGCAACATTTTTAACATTTTTTAGTCTATTTTTAACGTATTATCTTTTTAAAAGTAAAAAATTTAACATTTTAAAATACTTATTGTCAGTAGTTTAAATCTGTAATGTTAATTTTTAAAAGATTAATTCGCTAACGCATTTGTATAAATATAAATTAACTTTTATATTTACATAAGTCAGTTACTAGTAATTATTGAAATTGTCAGTTCTAGTGTTTTATGTAGAATGTCAACTCAATAGATCACACA
>JAGPIQ010000018.1 GCA_018054895.1 Lutibacter sp.
TAGACTTCCTTGGTGGAATTCATTGCAAATTTGAGCGCAAGGAGCATCTTTGGCACCATCTAAAATAACCGTAAAAATGTCGAATTTTTGCGTTTCTGTTAATAGCATTTTTCCAAGTTGTCCACCTCCTAAAACGCCTAATCTAAAATTTGATGAGAAATAATTTTTCACTATTTTGTTGCTTTCGGACAAAAATAGTAATTCTGTTTTTATAAGAAGTTAATAATTGGTAATATTTAAAGTTGTACTATTTAAAACAAGCACTCTATATTCACGTGCAAAATTACCGAAACCTTTGGTTTGTGGGGATCCATCAATAATACTGTATTCGCTTAAATCACAAGAGCACTTCATTTTTAAACTCCCATCAAAAGTCATTGGGCTATTACAATCATTATTTGGACAAGCGCGTTCATAGGCTTTATAAGGAGGGCTTCCTATTCCGGTATATTGAATTAAAATGCCTTTTAAACCACCATTAGTATATACTGAGCCACTTGGTGTTAATAAATTTTGGTATTGCGGTAAATTTAAATTGATGGTTTCACTTACCTTAATTTTTGGTAAATAATCAATAGTTTCATTTTTTTCACAAGCGAAAAAAAGAAGGGTAAAGCACAATAAAAGAATTCGTTGCATAGTTATAATCATCAAGTTTATGTCTAAACGATTGCAATGTACAAATATTTTGTACATTTGTGTAAAATCTCATACTGGTTGTTCAGTTTTGAGATTTTTTGTATTTATTAAAATGATTAATTATGAGTAAAGTTTCGTATTACACAGTAGAAGGATTAAAAAAATTAAAGGACGAATTAGATCATTTAGAACGCGTGGAACGTCCACGCGTAAGTAACGATATAGCAGAAGCACGTGATAAAGGAGATTTAAGTGAGAATGCGGAATATCATGCGGCTAAAGAGGAACAATCGCATTTGGAATTGAAAATTGCAAAACTGAAAGAAGTTGTGTCGAATGCGCGTGTTATTGATGAATCGTTGTTGGATACTTCAAAAATTCTAATTCATTCCATTGTAAAAATTAAGAATTTAGCAAACAATATGGAGTTTAAATACACCTTAGTAGCTGATTCTGAAACAAATATTAAAGAAGGGAAGTTGTCCGTTAACTCTCCTATTGGAAAAGGTTTGTTGGGTAAAAAATTAGGTGATATCACTGAAATTCAAGTTCCAAGTGGTGTTATGAAATTTGAAATATTAGAAATTTCAAGATAAAAAAATAGAATTAATAAAGTGTAAACCCTTTTCAGTTGTCTAATTGAAAAGGGTTTGTTATTTTTGATAAAACCGAAATTATGAGTACTATATTCACAAAAATTATAAATGGAGAAATTCCTTCATATAAAGTAGTTGAAAACGAAGATTTCTTTGTTTTTTTAGATATCAACCCGAACGCAAAAGGACATACATTGGTGGTTCCAAAGCAAGAAGCTAATAAACTTTTTGAGCTGGAAGAAGATATGTACAATAAATTAATGAGTTATTCTCGCAAAATAGCCATTGCCTTAGAAAAAGCAGTGCCTTGTAAACGAATAGGAATGGCTGTTGTTGGTTTAGAGGTTCCACACGTTCATGTACATTTAGTTCCGTTGCAAGCTATGGAAGATATTCAATTTAATAAAAAAGTAACATTAGAATCAGAGGAATTTACAGCAATAGCAGCAGCGATTGCAGCTAATTTATAGGTTGTTTTTTTAAGGAAACTAAAAAGGAAGTTCCCTTATTAATTTCTGATTTTAACACGGAAATTTTACCATGATGGTAATCTTCAATAATTCGTTTCGCTAAAGATAAACCTAATCCCCAACCTCTTTTTTTAGTGGTAAAACCGGGAGAAAATATTTTTTGGTGTAAGTTTTTTGGAATTCCTTTACCGGTATCGGTAATTTTTATTAAAATTTCCTTGTCTGTTTCTTCAATAGATAAGGAAATTTTACCTTTTCCTTCCATGGCATCAATGGCGTTTTTAATTAAATTTTCAATAACCCAGCCGTATAATTGTAAGTTTAACTGTGTAAAAATTTCAAGTGAAGCCGTTTTAAAGGTAAATTCAACTTGTTTTGAACTTCTGGATTCTAAATAATAAAAAGAGTTTTTAGTAGCTTCCACCACATTGTATGACTTTAATACAGTTTTCGATCCAATTTTAGAAAAACGATCCGCAATAACATTTAAGCGATCAATATCTTTTTCAATTTCTGAAATCGTGTTTTCATCTACATTTTCAAGTCTTAAAATTTCTACCCAACCTAATAAAGAAGAGAGTGGCGTGCCAATTTGATGTGCCGTTTCCTTTGCCATTCCTGTCCATAATTTGTTTTGCTCGGCAATTTCATTCGATCTAAAAAATAAATAGATGACACTGGCAAACAGGATAAGGATTAAAATAAGGGCAACAGGATAGTATTTTAGTTTTGTAAGTAAATCGGAATCTCTATAATAAATGTATTGTTTTATGTTTCCAGTGGTATGGCTCACCAAAATTGGATCATTTTGCTGTTTCATAATGTTCAATTGGTTTATTAAATAAGACGTTTTAGACGATTTTTCTTCATCTAAATTCGACCATTCAATAATACTGTCTTGTTCATTGGTAATAATCATTGGAATATTATGGTTTTTACCAATAATTTTATCTTCTAATGAAAAATCTGCATTTAAATCTGCTTTGCTAAAACGTTCAAAAGCACCAGCTAAAATTTCCATTTTTGCACGCTCTTCATTTTTGAATTTTTGAAAAAAAGCGTAGGTATTCCATAAAATGGCAGCTACAATTACAAATGAAACGGTAGTTACTAACCCTCTAATAAATTGAATGCTTTTTTGTGGAATCATATTTCAAATATAAAATATATGTTATAATAACTTTAAAATTCCTGTGATATTATTTTTGAAGTCATTTTAAATTGAATTTCTAATTTTAATTGAAGTGTTAATAAGTTTCCAAAAGTTCAAGCGTTTTATATTGGGATTGATTATTTAAAAAAACATACATTTGTAAAAACCCTTTTAAAAAAGAAATTTAGGAACGGTTGCTTATAAAGCGCTTTTAATGAAATAATTATAAAAATGGAAATTACAGGAAAGATTAAAAAAATTGATGAAACTAAGACTGTTGGAGCTAGTGGTTTTAAGATTAGAGAAATGGTAGTTACAACAGATGAACAATATCCACAAATGTTATTGGTTCAATTTGTACAAGATAAATGTGATTTATTAAACAACTATAAAGTAGGGCAAGATGTAAAAGTTGCCATTAATTTAAGAGGAAGAGAATGGATTAACCCACAAGGTGAAGCTGTTTATTTTAATACAATTCAAGGGTGGAGAGTAGAACCTTTTAACGAAGGTGCAGCAGCAGGAAGTGTTCCAGCAATGACTCCAGATGATTTTAAAACAACTACAGAAGTTGATGATAGTGAGCCAGATGACTTACCATTTTAACTAAGTTTTACACATATTTTAAAAGAGAAAAACAATTGTTTTTCTCTTTTTTTGTTTAGTTATATTTGTAAAAAAAAGAGATGTATTTACTTTCAGAAGAGTTGATTTTTCCACCTGTTGAAATGGCGAATTCCTACGGAATGTTGGCTGTTGGTGGCGATTTATCTCCTGAACGCTTATTGTTAGCTTACAAAAGTGGCATTTTCCCCTGGTTTAGTGAAGGCGAACCTCTTATATGGTATAGTCCAAATCCGCGAATGGTATTGTTTCCAACGAAAGTAAAAATTTCAAAAAGTATGAAGCAAGTTCTTCGGAAAAATGAATTTACAATTACTTTTAATACTAATTTTGAAGAAGTCATTCGGAATTGTAAAACTATTTTCAGAGAAGATCAAGGCGGTACTTGGATCACCGATGAAATGCAACAAGCTTATATAAATTTGCATAAACTCGGAATAGCAAAATCAGTAGAGGTATGGCAATTTGTAGATGCTGAAAAACGCAAAAAAAAATTGATTGGCGGTTTGTATGGTGTGGATTTAGGAACTGTTTTTTGTGGTGAAAGTATGTTTAGCTCCGTAAGTAACGCATCAAAATTGGCATTTATTTACTTGGCTCAAAAATTAGAAAAAGAGCATTATAAATTGATAGATTGTCAAGTGCACAACTCGCATTTAGAGAGCTTAGGTGCTGAAGAAATTTCAAGAACTGAATTTTTAACATATATTGAAGGATTGAAGTGATAGTACATTCAAAAATAAAAAAAGAATAAAATGGATATAAAAAATGCACAATTAGATGTTGATACTTGGATAAAGGAACACGGCGTTCGCTATTTTAATGAACTAACAAATATGGCACAACTTACAGAGGAAGTAGGCGAAGTTGCCCGTATTATTGCAAGACGTTACGGCGAACAAAGCGAAAAAGAAAGCGATAAAAACAAAGATTTAGGCGAAGAATTAGCCGATGTTGTTTTTGTAGTTTTATGTTTGGCAAATCAAACAGGGATAGATTTACAAGCTGCTTTTGATAAAAAAATGGATTTTAAAGCGAAACGCGATCACGATCGTCATCATTCGAACGAAAAACTAAAATAAGATGAGCGATTATAAAAGTCAACCTTTTTTTAAAATAGCCATTCGTTTTGCGGTTGGTATGTTGGTTATTGTGGCTGTGCTTGAAATTGGATTTTCAATTATTAAAAATTGGGGTTTTACAGGAATGGTTCAACAATTATTTGCCGATGGTAAATGGCAGTATTTTGTAAAAAGATTAAGTGCAATGGCGGCTTTTTACGGACTCTTTATGGCTGGGTATTATAAATTTATAAAAAAATAAGGTTTCACATTAATTTATTAGTTAAACTTCAAATTTAAACTTGCATACAAAAATTTGTAGTTTAACTTTGCGGCTGGTTAATTAAAAAATGCAACTTCTGGTTGCCAATACATTCAATATGGAATTGTTACGATTAAAAAAAGTAGAAAAAACAGTAGGTGGTGAAGTTCAAATTACGGGATCAAAAAGTGAAACAAATAGATTGTTGATTCTAAAACAGTTTTTTCCAAACTTAACTATTGAAAACACTTCAAATTCAGACGATTCTGTGTTGATGACGAATGCATTAAGTTCGACTTCTGAAGAAATAAATATTGGACACGCTGGTACTGCTATGCGTTTTTTAACATCCTATTTTGCAGTAAAAGAAAATTCATCCATTATTTTAACGGGTTCTCCTAGAATGAAGGAACGACCTATAAAAATTTTGGTTGATGCCTTAATTTCATTGGGGGCTGATATTGAATATGTTGAAAATGAGGGTTTTCCTCCGTTAAAAATCACTGGGAAAAAATTAACAGAAAGTTATGTTGAAATAGAAGGAAATGTAAGCAGCCAATATATTTCTTCATTATTGTTAATTGGTGCTACTTTAAAAAATGGATTGCAATTAAAATTTAAGGGAGAAATAACTTCGGTTCCATACATTAAAATGACGCTTCAATTGTTAGCAGATTTAGGAATTAAATATACTTGGGAAAGCGATTTAATTTCAGTAAAACCAAAACCAACTGTCGAGAACAATACCATTGTTGTGGAATCTGACTGGAGTTCAGCCTCTTACTATTATAGTTACTGTGCGTTGAGTCCAAATTCAAAATTAACATTATCGTCCTATAAACAAACAAGTTTACAAGGCGATTCATGCTTAGTGGATATTTATAAAAAATTAGGAGTTGAAACAACTTTTGAAGGAAATTCAATAATTTTATCTAACCAACAACTAGCAACTAGCAACCAACAACCACTTAATTTAGATTTAAAAAGTGCTCCAGATATCGCCCAAACAATAGCGGTTACTTGTTTTGGATTGGGAATTGAGTGTTATTTAACAGGACTTCACACCTTAAAAATTAAAGAAACCGATCGTTTAGTTGCTTTAAAAACTGAAATTGAAAAATTGGGTGGCGAAGTAATTATTACCAATGAAACGCTTCATTTAAAACCATCAACTACAATTCTTAGTGATATTGCAATAGGAACGTATCACGATCATCGAATGGCAATGGCTTTTGCACCACTAGCTTTAAAAGTACCAATCAATATTGAAGATGCCGATGTAGTGTCTAAATCGTACCCATCTTTTTGGGAAGATTTCGATAAAATTACCAGCTAATTCACGCAGAAACAAAGTTTTATTGCTAAACACTTGACAACGCCTATGCCGATGTTGTATATTTGCGCACAATTAATAAAATACATACATGAAATTATCGCAATTTAAGTTCGAATTACCCGATGAATTATTAGCTGAAAGACCAGCTGAGCATAGGGATGAGTCGCGTTTAATGGTTTTAAATAGAAAAACAAAAACCATTGAACACAAGTTATTTAAAGATGTAATCGATTATTTTGATGAAGGAGATTTAATGATTTTGAACAACACAAAAGTTTTTCCTGCCAGAATGTATGGTGAAAAAGAAAAAACGGGTGCAAGAATCGAAGTTTTTTTATTGAGAGAATTAAATGCTGAAAGTAGATTGTGGGATGTATTAGTGGATCCAGCAAGAAAAATAAGAATAGGAAACAAATTGTTTTTTGGGGATGATGAAAGTTTAGTTGCTGAGGTAATTGATAATACAACTTCTCGCGGTAGAACGTTACGTTTTTTATATGATGGTTCTTATGAAGAATTTAGGAAAAAATTAGAGGAACTTGGAGAAACTCCATTACCGAAATTTATTAATAGAGAGGTAGAGCCAGAAGATGCGGAGCGTTACCAAACAATTTATGCAAAACACGAAGGTGCTGTTGCAGCTCCAACTGCTGGATTGCATTTTTCCAAACATTTAATGAAACGTTTAGAAATTAAAGGTATTGATTTTGCGGAAGTTACATTACATGTTGGTTTAGGTACTTTTAGCCCAGTTGAGGTGGAAGATTTATCGAAACATAAAATGGATTCAGAAAAGATCATCATTAATCAACCAACTGTTGATAAAGTGAATAAATCTATTGATGATAAAAGAAGAGTTTGTGCTGTTGGTACTACGGTAATGCGTTGTGTTGAAAGTTCTGTTTCTTCAAATAGCCGTTTAAATGCGTATGAAGGTTGGACAAATAAATTTGTATTTCCTCCACACGATTTTAGTATTGCAAATTGTATGATTACGAATTTTCATACACCAAAATCTACTTTAATGATGATGGCTGCGGCATTTGCAGGGTACGACTTTTTAATGGAAGCGTATGAGGTAGCTGTAAAAGAAAAGTATCGTTTTTACTCGTATGGTGATGCGATGTTGATTATCTAAAAAAACATTATATATAAAATTTGGATTCCCGCAACTGCGGGAATCTTTTTATAATTTACAACCAAAACAATGGATACCAAAAAAGATATTAGAGCTTTAACCAAAACAGAACTTCGAGATTTTTTCACCAATAATGGCGATAAAGCGTTTAGAGGAAATCAAGTGTATGAATGGTTATGGAATAAAGGCGCTCATTCTTTTGAAGATATGACCAATATTTCGCTGGAAACGCGCCAAATGTTGGAAAATCATTTTGTGATAAATCATATTAAGGTAGATTCTATGCAGCGTAGTTCCGATGGAACCGTAAAAAATGCTGTAAAATTACACGATGGATTAATTGTGGAATCGGTGTTAATTCCTACACAATCGCGTACAACAGCGTGTGTTTCAAGTCAAGTTGGTTGTAGTTTAGATTGTAGTTTTTGCGCCACAGCTCGTTTGAAAAAAATGAGAAATTTAAACCCTGATGAAATTTTTGATCAGGTGGCTGCTATTAACCAAGAAAGTTTATTGTATTACAACCATAAATTATCCAATGTTGTATTTATGGGAATGGGCGAACCGTTAATGAATTACAATAACGTATTAAAAGCTATTGAAAAAATAACGTCTCCTGAAGGCTTAGGAATTTCTCCTCGAAGAATTACGGTTTCAACATCTGGACTTCCAAAGATGATTAAAAAATTGGCTGATGATGAGGTGAAGTTCAATTTGGCGGTTTCCTTACATTCCGCTATTGATGAAGTAAGAAGTGAAATTATGCCGTTTGCAAAAGCCTTTCCGTTGAATGATTTAAAAGAATCGTTGGAATATTGGTTTGAAAAAACAAATAGTAGAGTAACGTACGAATATGTGGTTTGGAAAGGAATTAACGATTCCAAAGAAGCCATAAACGCATTGGTTAAATTCTGTAAATATGTGCCTTGTAAAGTCAATTTAATTGAATACAACCCAATTGATGACGGCGATTTTAAACAAGCAAGTGATCAAGCTATTTCCGATTATATCAGTATTTTAGAAATGAATGACGTTATTGTAAATGTACGTAGAAGTAGAGGTAAAGATATTGATGCAGCTTGTGGACAATTGGCGAATAAGAGTCAATAAAAACGAATGAGTTGCTAGGTTTTAGAACCTTTACGTTAGCTTCGTTTTCTTTTTTAAAAATTTAATCTTAATACTTGTCGAAATTAATAGCTTGTACGTTGGTGTTGAGGTATTATTTTCAAAAACCATCAAAAATTGGTTTGAGGTTTTTTAAATTTGTGTAAAGTTTTCAATTTTCTTATTATTACACTTCTAAAATAAAGGGATAAATGCAAGAAGACCAAAATCTTTCTGAAATTGAGATTGAAGATCAAAAAATTATTAAAAATACCGAGCTAAATATATGGGAAGCGTTAATTCCTGTTACGCTGCTGATGTGTTTATTAGCCTATAATATTTTTTTTAAAGACGGTGTTTGGTTGGGTGATTATTCCAATCAATTTATTTTACTAATAGGTGGATTAATAGCAGCTACGGTCGGTTTTTTCAATAAAGTTTCTATAAAAATAATGTTTCGAGAGATTGTAGAAAACTTGAAAAGTGTTTTTATACCCATATTAATTTTGTTTTTAGTAGGTGCTTTGGCAGGTACTTGGCTAATTAGCGGAATTATTCCTGGAATGGTGTATTATGGTTTACAAGTATTAAGTCCAGCCATATTTTTACCTGCATCAGTAATTATTGCAGCCATTATTTCAATAGCAACTGGTAGTTCATGGACAACTTCAGCAACCGTTGGAATTGCACTTGTAGGTATTGGAACAGCATTGGGAATTCCTACTGGAATGATCGCCGGAGCAGTGATCTCTGGAGCGTATTTTGGAGATAAACTATCACCGCTGAGTGATACTACAAATTTAGCATCTGCAATTTCAGGAACTGATTTGTTTACGCACATTCGTTATATGACACTTACAACGGTTCCAACATTTATAACTACGCTTGTTGTATTTAGTATTTTAAGTCTCTCTTTTCATACTACAGGAAATACAGATGTACAAGGATTACTTCATACTATTGATGCTACATTTAATATTACGCCGTATTTATTTATAGTTCCAATTGTAGTAATCGCATTGATTTTATTAAAAACGAAGCCATTGCTTGCATTGCTAGTGGGTGTTGTGTTAGCTGCTATTTTTGCTTTGGTATTTCAAAAAGAAGTTTTAGGTATATTACCTGGGTCAGATTATAGGACAATTTTTAACTCTATTATTACCGAAACCGAAATTGCAACTGATAATGAAAAGTTAAATAAATTATTTAGCGCTGGCGGGATGAAAGGAATGTTGTGGACCATTTACTTAATTATTTGCGCCATGGTTTTTGGTGGAATTATGGATGCTATTGGGGCCTTAGCCCGCATAACAAGCGTGTTGCTATCCATTGCAACCTCTGTTTTTGGCTTATTTGCGAGTACGGTAATTAGCTGTTTAGGTTTAAATGTAATAGCGTCAGATCAATATTTGGCAATTGTAATTCCTGGAAAAATGTTTAAAAAGGCTTTTGAAGATAAAAAATTGGCACCTGAAAATTTAAGTAGATGCTTGGAGGATTCAGGAACTGTCACTTCTGTATTAATTCCTTGGAATACGTGTGGAGCGTATCATTCAGGTGTTTTAGGTGTTGGTGTTGGCGACTATTTTATGTATGCCATTTTTAATTGGTTAAGTCCAATAATGACACTGATATTTGCTGCCTTTAATATTAAAATTAGACAGTTAAAAGAAAGGTTATTTTAGATAAAGAAATTCCAAACTATACCAAAACGAATTGTTAAATCGCGATACGGATAATTAGGCGCTGAATAATAATTTCTTCCTGTTACTGGTGCTGTAAAGTTTTCTACTTTGAAAAATAAGCGAGTTCGTTGAATTTGAGCATTTACAAAAAAGTCTAGTATTGGGTAGTTTCCAATTTCTACATTATTTTGAAGTGTAAATTCACTCAATAACGGGTTGTATGCGTTCGATTTAAAGGCTGTAAAATATTTAAAAGTAACCCCAGTTTGAAGGTATAACGGCTTTTTAGGAAATAAATAATCCGTAAAATAAATGGTGTTTTGAGTCACTATTTCAGGAACTCTAAAAAACTCAGCACCTTCTATAACATTTTGGTACATTACTGTATTATCAACCGTAAATTTGCCAAAAGTTACATATTGATTCGCTTTTACTTTAAAATAATTTAAAACACCACCAGCTTGTGTCGGTTTTGCAGTTTCGTTAAAATAGGTGTAATTGTCTGTTACGGTGTATGTTGCTTTTAATGAGCCCCATTTATCTACAATTACTTCTGCACCAATATTTTTAATTTCTTCATTTTTAAAATTATTTTGCCAGTTGTAATCCTTGTACGAACTTTGGTATAATAACTTATTAAAATCGGGTGTCTTTGAAGTGATTTCAGCAAATCCTCTAAAACTAAAAATACTATCCAACGCAAATTTTGTAGAAGCTTTTAAGGTATGTCCTGTAATATCACCAGCAATTATGGAAGAAGCATCTGCCGTTAAATTAAATTTTCCGTAGGTTGTATTCCAATCACCACCAAAGGCAAATGCATTTCCTTTTAATTTGCTATCAATAGTAGCATCATCATAATACAAAATGCCGTTATAATGGTAGTTGTATTTGTAATAGTTTGCTTTGGCTCTTAATTGCCCTGAAATAGGTGAATTCAATTGCACATATACTTCGTTATTCATTTTTTGAAATGACGTATGATCGTAAATAGTGGAGCCAAAAGGAGTTCCGAAAACGTCATAAGCGTCGTCTTGTACAAATCGATAATGGGTTGTTTCATAGGTGAAAGTATGCCCTAATTTTAAATCGTATTGTGTATAATCTTCAATAATAAACTTACCCAATGAATCTAATTTTACCAATACATTATTGCTTAATAAACTGTCCTTTTTTATTGTTTTTTCAACTTTTAAAGTATTTAAAACGGTATTATTTAAAGAATCTAAATTATTTTTTGCAATTTCTTTAATAGGTGCATTTTTTGGAGTTGATATAGAATCTGGCTTTGGTCTTCCTTTTAAAGGTTTTTCAGGTATTGAATCCTTCATTTTTTTCGGTGCTACAGGATAATATTTTCTATGAATTTCGTTTTTCTTAGAAAATATGGTAAATGTTTGATTTACATAATAACGTTTCCCTTCAAACATAGTATTGGTATCGGAAAGATTTGTGTCCAAACGTCCTCTGTCAGAATAATTGGAGTCATTGGCTTCAAAATAACCAACAGAACCTTCCGTTAAACCACCATTTTCTTCATTGTAAAAATCGTAGGTAGAAATATGTCCTTTTACAAAATAGGTTTCTTTTTTATTGAAATAATTAAAAGTTCCTTTGAAATTTCCATGGCTTGCCAATGCATTTCTATAGTCACCTAAAGAACGCAACCCTTTATAACCTAGCGAAAAATTAAATTGCTCTGAAGTATTCATCGTAATTAAGGTTTCTAATAATTGCCCTTGCCCTAAGGCAGATCGATACATCATTTCAGAAGTTGGTGTTGCAACGGAATAGTATTTTATATCTTCAATTGTTTGATAATTATATTGTTTTGCATTGAAACCCATCGCAGGAAAAATAGATGTGTCACTAAAGTCATATCCTAACTTATTATACGTTTGACCCATATTATGAAACGGCAATAATTCAAAAACATCTTTACGGATGTAATTCATTTTTGCGTCTTTTTTTAACGTTAAGGTGGTATCTATATACGTAGTGTCGTTTAAATATGAAAAAAGTTTGTAGTCTTTATAGCTGGTTTTACCTTCAATTTTTACTTCAGAAGAACTCTCAGATTCTTGATTGTTTCCCATGTTTGAAAGGTCATTCGGGTCTTCACGCTCCATAATTTGAGCAGAAAGGTTTAAAAAACAAATTCCAAAAAAGAGTACTGTTACTAATTTTTTCATATAACGCATTAAGTGGCAAAGGTAAAATATTTGAACGAAAAAAATAATAGTAAATTGCAAAGCCTTCAATTAATACTTTTTCAATGAAAATTACCTTAGTTTTGTGCTTCAATAAATAGTAAAATGTTACAATCGTGTTTTTTAAATAACTGTATAGAAGCCGGAACAGACGAGGCGGGCAGAGGTTGCTTGGCAGGTCCAGTTGTTGCTGCAGCTGTAATTTTACCTTCAAATTTCACACATCCTTTGCTGAATGATTCTAAACAATTAACTGAAAAACAACGTTATGAACTTCGACCAATAATTGAAGAACAAGCATTGGCTTTTGGTGTTTCATACATTTCAGAAGAAAAAATTGATGAAATAAATATTTTGCAAGCGTCTATTTTGGCAATGCACAAAGCCATAGATGAACTTAATATTGTGCCTGAACATATTATTGTGGATGGAAATAAATTTAAACCGTATAAGGAAATTCCACATACAACCATTGTAAAAGGCGATGCTAAATTTTTAAGTATTGCGGCAGCTTCTGTGTTAGCAAAAACGTATAGAGACGATTTTATGGCGGAAATTGCGACTGAATTCCCTCAATACGGTTGGGAAAAGAGTAAGGGCTATCCTACAAAAAAGCATCGCGAAGCTATAAAACAGTACGGGAGCACAAAATACCATCGGATGACTTTTAAATTATTACCCGATCAACTAAAATTAGAGTTGTAAATCTTCTATATTCAGGTTTAAAATTTTACTTTTGCCTTCCTTAAATTCAAACAATATGATTAAAAGAAACAGAGTTGCCATTTCAAAATTTATAATACACAAAGTAGGTAATAAGTTCAACAGTGCTACCAATATTTTTTCTGAAGATCTTGTTACGTTTGATGAGGATAGTTACGAGTTAATGAAACCATTTTTATTGAAATCCTTTGGAAATGTTACGGAAAGTTTCCGTTTTATTCATCATTCAAATATTGAATTAAACGAAATAAACAATTATTCATCGCAAGTTTTTACAGATCCTTCAACGTTTATTGAGGTTTCAAAACATATTGTAACTCATTTGTTTGAACAGTCTAATTCCGCTCAAATAAAAACAGGAGATGTAATTATTGCGCTGTTTGAAGATGTTGAGTATAAAGATGTAATTACCCAAGCTTTAGGGATTTTTAAAATTGAAAATAAAATTGATTTTTTCCAAACTTATATGGAAGAAAGCAGTTTAGATGTGGTGGTTCAAAAAGGAATTAGCACAAAACGATTGGATAAAGGTTGTTTAATTATCAATTCAACGGATGGTGAAGGGAAAGTGGTGTTGAGTGTTGATACAAATAACTACGATACGCAATATTGGATTAAAAACTTTTTAAGTGTAAAATATGCCGATGATAGCAATCAACACACGCAGAATTACATTGAAATGTGTAAAGATTTTTCGGAAGAAGTTATAAAAGAAGATTTTGGAATTCACGAAAAAAGCAAGTTTTTAGCAAAAACGGTCGATTTTTTAAAGTGTAATGAATCTGTAAATATTGACGATTTTAAAGAACATATTTTTGAAGAAAACGACGATCAAAAAGTGCTGTTTGACGATTATAAAAAGAAGTTTGAAACGGATAATGATGTGTTAGTTCGCAATGATTTTGCTATTTCTGAAGTTGTAGTAAAAAAACAAAAAACGAAGATCAAAACAGAAATTAAATTAGATACCAACATTTTAATTAAGTTAGATATTGACGCACCTGATGCTTCTTTAGAATATTTAGAACAAGGTTATGACGAGGAACGTAAAATGAAATTCTATAAAGTTTTTTATAACGAAGAAAGCTAGTGTTTAATTAACAATTATGTCACACTGAGCTTGTCGAAGTGTGAATGAAGCCAAAAGCCAATAACTATCGGGGCAAAACCCAGAAACTAACAACTAACAACCAACAACCAAAAACTAAAACCCAACTTAATCCACAAATTCAACTTCAAAAAGTTCCGCGAAATGTTTTAAAATTTTAGATTTTACTTCATCCATTGGAACTTTTCGGTTTAGTTCAGCTTCTAATGAAGTCACTGCTTTTCCTTTAATTCCACAAGGAATAATATTATCAAAATAACCTAAGTTAGCATTTACATTCAACGCAAAACCGTGCATAGTAACCCATCTGCTTGTGCGAACTCCTAAAGCGCATATTTTTCGAGCAAACGGAGTGCCAACATCCAGCCAAACTCCTGTTTCTCCTTCACTTCTTGTTGCTAAAACGTTATATTCCGCCAAGGTTCTAATAATTACTTCTTCTAAAAAGCGTAAATATTTATGAATATCAGTAAAAAAATTTTCTAAGTCTATTATTGGATAACCCACAATTTGACCAGGGCCGTGATACGTAATATCGCCTCCTCTGTTAATTTTATAAAAAGTAGCACCTTTTTGAGCTAATTGCTCTTCATTCAACAATAAATTGCTCATATCGCCACTTTTACCCAAAGTATAAACGTGTGGATGTTCCACAAAAATAAAATTATTGAAGGTTTTTTCTTCAGTACCATTTTTTCTATTGGCAACTTTTATATCAATAATTTTTTGAAATACACCCTCTTGATAATCCCAAGTGTCTTTGTAATCTTTTGTACCTAAGTCTATTAATGTTACTTTTTGCATTATCTGTTTGGGTTGTTATTTATGATTAAGGCGGCAATTACTCCAGGAATCCATCCAAGGCATGTTAATATTAATACAATTACAATAGACCCACAACCTTTGTCTATAACAGCCAAGGGTGGGAAAATAATGCATAATAAAACTTTAAAGCAGCCCATAGATATTTTTTACAAAGGTCATAAAAATAAATTAAGGATACAATGTTATTAGTATTAGTTAACTTACAATTTATATGTATTTTTGTTAAAATTTGTTTGAAATGTCTATTGAAGTAAATGCTGTTACCAAATTTTATGATGCTCAAAAAGCATTGGATGCTGTTAGTTTTAGTATTCAAAAAGGAGAAATTGTAGGTTTTTTAGGACCAAATGGCGCTGGAAAGTCAACGTTAATGAAAATTATAACGGGTTATATTTCCGCTTCGGAAGGAACAGTTGTTGTAAATAATTTCGATATTTCTTCAGAAAAAATAGCCGCTCAAAAACATATTGGTTATTTGCCGGAACACAATCCGTTGTATACTGAAATGTATGTGCGTGAATATTTATTATTCAATGCTTCCATTTATAAAATTTCAAAAAGTACTGTTGAAGAATGTATTGAAAAAGTAGGTTTAACTGCTGAAGCGAATAAAAAAATAAGTCAACTTTCTAAAGGATACAGACAGCGAGTTGGATTGGCAGCAGCGTTATTGCACGATCCGGCAGTGTTAATTTTAGATGAACCAACTACAGGTTTGGACCCTAATCAATTAGTTGAAATTAGAAATTTAATTAAAGAAGTTGGTAAAGATAAAACGGTGTTGTTTTCTACACATATTATGCAAGAAGTGGAAGCTATTTGCAGTCGCGTTATTTTAATTCACAAGGGGCAAATTATTACCGATCAAAAAATGAGTGAATTAAAAGGGAATCAAGAACAAATTATTGAAGTTGAATTTGATTATAAAATTGAACGTCAGTTTATTGAACGAATTCCGTATTTAAAAAATGCGGTAAATGTACACGATACTATTTGGGAATTAACATTTGACACCACTATTGATATGCGTCCAAAAGTATTCGATTTTGCACACGATAACGGATTAAAAACGTTGAATTTAGCCGCTAAAAATAAAAATTTAGAAAGTTTGTTTAGAGAGTTAACTACTTAAAAATTAGTTTTCCTCTGTTTTGAACATCAACCATAACTATTGGTGGTTTGTTGTATGAAACCACATTTCCCATAGAATGAATGGTTCCAGTTAAACTTTCCAACGGGTGAACTAGCATATCATTACTACTTACTTGACGAACGTTTACATTTTTAGATAAAAAGTTTTGGCCTTCAAAACGAGTATCGCCATCAGAAAAATTAAGATCTAAATTGTTTGTAGTTCCTGCAATGTAAAAATTGGAAATTCCATTACTCCAAACAGCAACGGAATTGTTTTCAATGGTTAAATGCCAATCTCCAACCGATAAAAATTCACTTTTTTCACCAGATGATCTAAGGTAGAGTGATGGATAGGTTAATGTTCCAACGGAATAAACGTTTAATTCCGAAGCGTTTCTAATGGTGTTTAAGTTGGGAGAAGTAACATACACTTTTGTAAGATCGTACTTTCGTACAAAATTGCAGCTGTTGTAATTTTTCAAAATAAGTTCGCCATCAACAACTTCAGCAGTAATATCATTTAGTAAATTTTCACCCGATTCAATAATTACTTTTTGTGTTGAACCTTGCTTAATATGCAATTCAATTTGTTCATGGACTACAATTTTTTCAAAAGTAGGAACGTCAACTTCTTGCTGAACGATTTTTCCTGCGGTTTGAAAGCAATCTCCAGCGTTTTCACTATTACAGGAAATATATAAAATAAGGATGCTTAAATATAGTATTTTTTTCATTGTTTAATTTTTTTTAAAATTGGTAACCAATTCCGAAATCTAGTCCTTCAGCCCTAAATAAGTTTACTTTTAAGCCAACTTCTGAAAATAAATGATCGTTTATTTGATGTTTAAATCCAAAACGCTCATAAACTTTACTAATATATGGGTAGTGCGAATATACGGTGTACCCAAGTTGCGAAATTAAGGCAAATTTATTTTGAGTCAATTCGTGTCCAATAAAAACGCCAACTCTTTTGTAATCAGACGGATTGTAGTTTTTGTTTTCTGTTAAATTGATGTATTTTATATGGTTTTTTAAGAATTTAGAATCGTAAAAATCAACACCTCCAGTAATGGTGGAATACAAGCTTAATTGTTTACTTGCGTACGCAGAAACCGAGTAAAATGGGAATAAACCACTATCTTCAATTAACGATTCATTATAACCACCTCTGGCAACTAAATTAAAATGAATTGGTTGTTTTATAAATGTTGATTTCAATTCTTCTTGAGAATTTACAGGCTGATTTTCATCTAAATTATAACACAAACCTACATGCGCCGATACGATGTTGATTCCTAAATTTGGACTTTTAATACTTGCATTTGAAAAATGGAGTAGGCTGATTCCTGTATTCAATTGCAGTTTTTCATTCAAGGCATATTGAAAATAATTCAACTTTAAATAAGCAGAAACTAAGAAATTAGAGCCTATCGCAATATTTTGATTGTTTGAAATTGCATCATATTTTTTGGTAGCATAGCCTAAACCAAATGCAGTTGTAAGTTTTAAAGCATTCTTTTTTGAAGGCGTTAAATTGTAGGTAAAATGTCGATAACCACCATAAACTTCACCTAAAATAGTGGAGTTAAAGTTTTGATATAGTAGGGAATAACCTCTTTCAGGATAGTTGTATAAATTGTTAAACGTTGAATTTTCGTTTTTTACATAATTATAACTTAGCATAAATCCATACGAATTACCTTGAATGGAATTGTCCATTTTTTTGTCGTGTTCAATAGGTTTTCCATAGAAAAAATCCGATTGAAACGATTGATTTATACGTTCATTAGTTTGACAAAAAGTAATTGTTGAAACTAAAAAAAGACAGCAAAAAGTAAGTTGTTTTAGCATACCTAATTAAAATCGAATTCCGCCTCCAAACTCTACGGTTTCAGCATCGGCAGCATGTGCTTTTAAACGTATTGATGCAAACCATTTATCGTTAATATATCTTTTTAAACCTAAGGTTTCATACACTCTTCCAACGTATTCATAAGGGTATTTTGCGTAAAATCCAAGTTGAGTTTCTACTGAAATTTTATTTATAAATAATTCGTGGCCTACAAATATTCCTATACGCGTAAAATCTGACGTTTCCTTTAAATTGGTATGTGGAATAGTTAAGTTAAGGTCGTAATAATCTTTTAGAATAGGAGAAATGTACACGTCAGCACCAAATTGAATGGCAGTTTTTCTATTCAATCGTTTGTCCGCATACGCCGAAAAAACATAAAATGGTTTGATACCACTACCTATAATTCCAGATTCATTAAAACCCATTCTGTAGGCTAAATTATACTTTATAGGTTCTTTAAAATAATCACTTTCAGTGGAAGGGATAAAAGGAGTTTCTGCGCTATTTTCATCCAAATCGTAATTTAAACCAACGGTTGCAGCCCAAACATTTAAACCGGAATTAGGCGATTTTATATTTGAATTGGAAGCGTGTATAAATGTTAAACCAGCAGTTACACCTAAGTTTTCAATAATATTTTCGCGTTGATAATATAATTTAAAATAGGTGCTCGAATTTAAAGCTGTTCCAAAAGCGGTATTTTTATTGTTGGTTTCCTTGTCGTACGGGTTCGTACTATATGCCAATCCAATTCCTGCCCGTAACAGCAATTGGTTTTTATTTTCTCTGTTGAAGAAGTAAAAGTTGTAATGTCCATAGGCCGAATACAATTCACCAGTTATTTCTGATTTATAGTCTTGATAACCAACTGAAAAACCGAAATCTGGGTAGTTGTAACGTTCTTGCCAACTTTCTTCACCATGTGAGCGTTTGTTGTAGCTTATAAACATTCCTGTGGGATGTCCTTGTAGTAAAACTTGTGAATCGGGACTTTGCCTTAGTATATTTCCGTAAAAAACATCCGCTTGAATGTACGATGAATTTGTTTGAGAAATTGCCGTTAAACTCGATAAAATTAAGAGCGTTATAAAAAATTTATTCATATAGTAGTATCCGTCTAATTCAATTTGAAGTTAAATTCTTCATCATTCAATAATTTTAAAAATTCATTAGTAACATGTACTTTAACACTTCTACTATGTAAATTTAATGTCACTTGTTCTTCGGTATCAAAAATTACGATGTCCAATGGAATACTCCCTTCGTTATTTTTGAAAATAGATTGTAAATTATTTATGATTGGTTGATTTACTTCATTAATATCAAGCTGCAAAGTTAATTTTTTAGCTTGTTTTTCAATAACATTTTGTAAAATTTGAATATCATTAAAATTAATGCGAGGTTCGCCAAAAACACCATCCTTATTTCTCCAGCCTTGCACAATGCTTACGCGAATTTGTCGAAATTCATTTTCAACTAAATAAGGTTTGAATTTTAAATAATCATCTTTAAAAATTCTAAATTCATACGAATCATTATAATCAACAACGGTAAATGAAGCCCATTTGTTTCCGTTTTGTGAAGTTCGGTGCTGAACATCAGTCAAAATTCCTGCAAAAGTTAAATTAGTTCCAATAAATTTACTTAAGTCTTCTCTAAAAAAAGCTAACGTAGCATTGCAAAAATATTTTATTTCACTTTTGAAATCATCTAAAGGATGGCCAGAAATATAAATTCCTACCACTTCTTTTTCTCTGGAAAGTTCTTCCATCATGCTCCATTTTTCAGCTTCTGGAATTTCAGGTTCTGGAAATTGAACTGTAGATGCATCTCCAAATAAAGAAACTTGTGCAGAATTTTCATTTTCTTGGTATTTACTTCCAAATCGCATGGCTCGTTCAATAAATGGCACTCCTTTTTCATCTTGTTTAAAATATTGCGCTCTATGAATTGTTTCGAAGGAATCAAAACCACCAGCCAATGCAAGCCCTTCAAAAAATCGTTTGTTAGCAGCTCTTAAATCTACACGTTTCGCAACATCAAAAATTGAAGTAAAAGGACCATTTTCCTTACGTTCTTCCACAATAGAATCTACTGCGGCACCACCAACACCTTTAATGGCTCCCATTCCAAAACGAATAGCACCTTGTTTATTTACGGAAAATTTACTGAAAGATTCATTAATATCAGGACCTAAAACCTGAATTCCTGCACGTTTACATTCTTCCATAAAAAAGGTAACCGACTTCAAATCATTCATGTTATTTGAAAGTACCGAAGCCATGTATTCCGCAGGATAATGTGCCTTTAAATAAGCAGTTTGGTACGCAATGTAGGCATAACATGTGGAATGCGATTTGTTGAAAGCGTACGCTGCAAAGGCTTCCCAATCTTTCCAAACTTTATTTAATACTTCTTCAGGGTGATTCCGTTCTTTTCCACCTTCAATAAATTTTGGTTTTAGTTGTTCCAATAAGTAAAATATTTTTTTACCCATTGCTTTACGTAACATATCGGCTTCACCTTTTGTAAAACCTGCCAATTTTTGAGAAAGTAGCATCACTTGCTCTTGATATACCGTAATACCATAGGTTTCATTTAGGTATTCTTCCATGTCCGGTAAATCATAAATAATTTCCTGAACACCGTGTTTTCTATCAATAAACAACGGAATATATTCCATTGGACCTGGACGATACAAGGCATTCATGGCAATTAAATCGGCAAAAGTTGTTGGTTTTAAAGCCTTCATGTGCTTTTGCATTCCAGGTGATTCGTATTGGAAAACACCAATGGTTTCACCTTTTTGGAACAATTCGTATGTTTTTTCGTCATCCAAAGGGAAATCATCTGGAATCAAATCCACATTATGAATAGCCTTTACAATTTTAACAGTGTCCTTAATTAGGGTTAATGTTTTTAACCCCAAGAAGTCCATTTTTAGCAACCCAGCACTTTCAACAACGTTGTTATCGAATTGAGTTACATACATATCCGAATCCTTTGCAGTAGCAACCGGAATTAAATTGGTAATATCTTCAGGAGTAATAATAACTCCACAAGCATGTATTCCTGTGTTTCTTACAGAGCCTTCCAAAGCTCTTGCTTGACGTATAGTGACAGCATCAAGCTCTTTACCTTCAGCAATTCGTTTTAATTCGTTTACATTTTCAAGTTCTTCTGCTCTTAAACCTTTTACTTTGGCAATACTTTTAGCATCTTCACCAAATATATTTTGAAGTTTAAGACCAGGAATTAATTTTGCAATTTTATCCGCCTCAAACAATGGTAAATCCAAGGCTCTTGCCGTATCACGAATGGCAGATTTCGCCGCCATTGTTCCATAGGTTATAATTTGTGCAACTTGACTTGCACCGTATTTTTGAATTACAAAGTCAATTACTTTTTGACGACCTTCATCATCAAAATCAATATCAATATCGGGTAAGGATACACGGTCAGGATTTAAGAAACGCTCAAAAAGTAAGTCGTATTTAATAGGGTCAATATTGGTAATCCATAAACAGTATGCAACTGCTGAACCAGCTGCAGAACCACGGCCTGGACCAACCGAAACACCCATTTTACGGGCTTCTAAAATAAAATCCCATACAATTAAAAAGTAACCAGGATAGCCAGTCATTTGAATAATTGACAACTCAAAATCCAGTCGTTCTTGGGTGTTTGCGTCTAAAACATCTCCATATCTTTTTTTAGCACCTTCAAAAGTTAGAAATTTTAAATAAGCATTTTCACCGCGGACACCACCATCAATAGCATCTTGCGGATCTACAAATCGCTCGGGAATATCAAATTTTGGAAGTAAAACATCACGTGCCAATGTGTAAGTTTCAATTTTGTCTACTATTTCTTGAATATTTGTAATTGCTTCAGGAATATCCTTGAACAAACTTTTCATTTGTTCTTGGCTTTTAAAATAGTATTCGTTATTTGGTAAACCGTATCTGTAACCACGACCTCTTCCTTTTGGCGTTGCAAATTTTTCGCCATCTTTTACACATAATAATATGTCATGTGCTTCGGCTTCATTTTGCGTGGTGTAAAAAGTATTGTTTGAAGCAACTAATTTAACTTGGTGTTTTTTTGAAAATTGAATTAAAACATCATTCACATGATCTTCATTTTCTTGTGTATGACGCATTAATTCTAAATAAAAATCGTCACCAAATTGTTCTTTCCACCAAATTAGGGCTTCTTCAGCTTGAGCTTCACCAATATTTAATATTTTACTCGGAATTTCACCATATAAATTTCCTGAAAGTATAATTAAATCCTCTTTGTATTGTTCAATTATTTTTTTGTCGATTCTTGGCACATAATAAAATCCATCGGTGTGTGAAAGCGACGACATTTTAGCCAAATTATGATACCCATTTTTGTTTTTTGCTAAAATAACTATCTGATAACCATTGTCTTTGTTGCTTTTGTCGGCGTGGTTTTCACAAACGTTAAATTCACATCCTAAAATAGGAGTGATCGTGTTTTTAGGAGTTTCTCCTTCTTTTAAATTTTCATTATGCTCTTTCGCGCTTTTGTTATAGGAAATGGCTTCACGTACAAAATAAAAGGCGCCCATCATATTTCCGGTATCCGTTAATGCTACCGCAGGCATATTGAATTTTATAGCAGTGTTAATTATATTGCTAATACTTGAAGTTGATTGAAGTACAGAATATTGACTATGACAATGCAAATGTGAAAATTGTGCATTTTTAAATTCATCAATTACTTCTTCTGAATGAATTACCGGATTGTCGGTTTTTGAGTCTGTTTTATCAACTAATTTTTTACTTTCCTTTTTTAAATTTAAATGTTTTAGACCTATAACTTCAATAGTTGTAGGGTTTTTAGCATCAAAATTTTGAAAATAATCTGCAGGTACATCCAACTCTTCTTTGGTGAAAACACGTTTTCTAATTAATTCTAAAAAACAACGTGTTGTTGCTTCCACATCGGCAGTTGCATTGTGAGCTTCAGAAAAAGGACTGTTAAAAAGGTGTTGATGTAACTCTGTTAATGTTGGTAATTTAAATTTTCCATATCTACCACCAGGTAATTGGCATAAAGTTGCCGTTACTTCTGTACAGGTATCTAAAACAGGTAATTTTGTTAGCGGATTGTCAACACCAACACGAAAATATTCGCACCCCATAATATTAAGGTCGAACTTTACATTTTGCCCAACAACAAATTTGGATTTTGAAAGTGCATCATTAAATAGGTATAAAACTTTTTCTAAATCTTCACCCTGTTCTTCCGCTAATTGTGTTGAAATACCATGTATTTGTTCTGCATCATACGGAATGTTAAAGCCTTCAGGTTTAATTAAATAGTCTTGACTTTCAATCAGTTCTCCATATTGATCGTGTAGTTGCCATGCAATTTGTACACATCTTGGCCAATTGTCAGTATCTGTAATTGGGGCATTCCAATTTTTTGGTAAACCGGTGGTTTCTGTGTCAAATATTAAATACATGTGCTAAAAGTTGAGTGAAAATATGAATTTTTAAAAGTATGAATTTTAATAATTTTAAGGTTTCATTTTGAAGGAATTTTATTAACAATTAATGTATCTTAATTGAAATTAGATGGTTAACCAGATTGGTTTTTCAGTTTAAATAAATGCAAATTTTTAATAAAAGCTAATATTAGTCATATTTTAAAACTTTTTTAAATTTTACTTTTACAGCACCAAGTAAACTAATAAAGAAGTGTGTGCATGGATAAGATTAAAATGAGTAGTGATAAAATACATTCTGATTCCTTACTTAAACACGAAGGTGTAATTTCAAAGATTACTAAGGAAGGTATTGTTGTATCCTTAAAAGGGAATATAAATTGTGAAGGGTGTAAAGCTCAATCGGCTTGTGGCGTTTCTGAATCAAATGATAAGGAAATAACCATTTTATCTTCAGACAATTCATTTAAACTTAATGATACTGTAGATATTGTTTTAGAACGACATTTAGGCTTAAAGGCTGTTTTTTGGGCGTATTTGTTCCCATTTATAGTTATGATGTTCGTACTTATTATTTCTTCTTATTTCTTTTCAGAATGGATTGCTGGAATTCTTTCATTTAGCGTACTTGTTCCTTATTATTTTATGCTTTTTATTTTTAACAATAAATTTAAAAAGGCATTCAAACTTTCAATATTAAAATATAATTAAAAATGAGTGAATCCGTTTTATACAGCGTTTTGTTATTGGTTTCATTAGGGGTAATTGCAGCAGTAGTGTTGTATTTTGTGTCTAAGAAATTTTATGTGTATGAAAATCCATTGATTGGTGAAGTTGATGAAATATTACCAGGTGCAAATTGTGCTGGTTGTGGTTCTCCAGGTTGTAGATCTTTTGCTGAAAAATTGGTAAATACCGAAGATATTTCAGACTTATTTTGTCCGGTAGGAGGAAATGATGTCATGAAGTTAGTTGCCGCTAAATTAGGAAAAGAAGTAGCTGAAAAAGATCCAACAGTAGCAGTATTGCTTTGTCAGGGAAGTTGTGAAGTTCGTCCAAAAACAACAGTGTTTGAAGGGCCAAGAACATGTGCTATTTCAGCAATGATATCAAGTGGTGAAACCGATTGCCAATATGGTTGTTTGGGTGATGGTGATTGTGTAAAGGTGTGTAAGTTTGATGCCATGTATATGGATGAAACTACCGGTTTACCTGTTATTATAACAGATAAATGTACCAGTTGTGGCGCTTGTGTGGAAGAATGTCCAAGAGATATTATTGAAATGCGCCCAAGAAATAAAAAAGATTTAAAAATATTTGTGGGTTGCTTAAATGAAGATAAAGGAGGAATTGCAAAAAAAGCGTGTTCAGTTGCTTGTATAGGTTGTTCCAAATGTTATGATATTTGTCCGAAGGAAGCAATTACCATTGTGAATAATTTAGCTTATATAGATCCTGCTTACTGTACATTGTGTAGAAAATGTGTAGATGTTTGTCCAACACATTCTATTATTGAAACGAATTTTCCTCCAAGAAAAGAGAAAAAAGTAGAAGAGAAACCTGCAGTAAAAAAGGAAGAAAAAGTAGCAGTACTAAAAGAAACTATTGTTGAACCAATAAATGATAAAACGGATGCTTAAAACGTTTCCTTTAGGAGGAATTCATCCTCCGGAAAATAAATTAACTTCATCAAAAGCAATTAAAAGATTAACAGTTCCAAAAGTAGTAAATGTGCCAATTGCTCAGCATATTGGTATTCCTGCGGAAATTATTGTTGAAGTAAAGGATAAAGTGGTAATAGGACAAGTAATTGCCAAATCAGGTGGTTTTGTTTCCTCAAATATTCATTCGCCAGTTGCAGGAACGGTAACCAAATTAGATAAAATTATTGATTCCAGCGGTTATAAAAAACAATGTATTGTTATTAGAACTGATGTGAAAGATGAATCTAATTTTGAAGAAAAAGAATATCCTTTAAAACAAGAAATAGCGTTATCAGCCAAAGAAATTCTTCAACGTGTAAACGATTTTGGAATTGTTGGTTTAGGTGGTGCAACATTTCCATCACACGTAAAACTAAATGTGCGTGAAGGTACTAAGTTAGATTGTTTAATAATAAATGGTGTAGAATGTGAGCCGTATTTAACTGCCGATCACCGTTTAATGTTAGAAAAATCTGAAGAAATAATTGTTGGTATTGAAATTTTGATGAAAGCTTTAAATGTAAATAAAGCAATTATTGGAATAGAAAACAATAAAAAAGATGCCATTGATTTATTTAAAAAAGCAACCAAAAATAATTCAAAAATACAAGTAGCAGCTTTGCAGGTTAAATATCCGCAGGGTGGTGAAAAACAATTGGTTAGAGCGTTGTTAAATAGAGAAGTTCCTAAAAACGGATTGCCGTTGGATGTTGGTGTAGTTGTACATAACGTAGGAACTATTTTTGCTATTTATGAGGCTGTTCAATATGATAAGCCTTTAATTGAGCGAGTAGTGACTGTTACTGGTAAAAAAATTGAAAACGCATCAAACTTTTGGGTGAAAATTGGAACTCCAATTAGCGATTTAATTGCTGAAGTTGGTGGCCTGCCAGAAGGAACTCGAAAAATTGTAAATGGTGGCCCAATGATGGGGAAAGCAATTAAAAATACGGACGTTCCAGTAACAAAAGGAACTTCAGGGATTTTGGTAATTGCCGAGGAGGAAGCAAGTAGAGGAGAAGCTAAAAATTGTATACGTTGTGGAGAATGTGTTTTTGTATGCCCAATGGGATTAGAACCGCATTTATTAATGAATTTATCTGAAAAAGGATTGTTTGAAAGAGCTTCTAATGAAGATATTATGACTTGTATTGAGTGTGGCTCTTGTAGTTACGTATGTCCGTCAGATCGTCCGTTGTTAGATTATATCCGTTTCGGAAAAAATATTGTCAAAAAATTACAAACTTCTAAAAAATAATATGAGTCAACCTATAATAATATCAGCTTCACCGCACGTACATTCTGATAGAACATCAAAAAAAATAATGTATGATGTGGTTATTGCTTTAGTTCCAGCTTTTTTAGTATCACTATATGTTTTTGGAATTAACGCGTTTATTGTTACTGCAGTAGCGGTAATTTCTTGTTTAGGATTTGAGTATTTAATTCAAAAGTTTTTATTAAAAACCGACGTGACTATTGGAGATGGATCGGCATTATTAACTGGTATTTTACTAGCATTTAATTTACCGTCAGGATTACCAATTTGGATGATTATTGTGGGTAGTTTAGTAGCTATTGGAATTGCAAAATTATCTTTTGGAGGTTTAGGATTCAATATATTTAACCCAGCTTTGGTAGGTCGAGTTTTCTTATTGGTTTCGTTTCCAGTGCAAATGACTATGTGGCCAACAGCTGTTGAAAATAATTTATCAATAGCAGATGGTGTTACAGGAGCAACTCCTTTAGGAATGATAAAAGAAGGTTTGATGTTTGGAGAAACAATGACTGAAATAGCAACCAAGCTTCCATCAGCAATGGATTTGTTATTGGGAATTACGGGTGGTTCTATTGGTGAAATGTCCGCATTAGCATTACTGTTAGGTGGTATTTATTTACTAGTTCGAAGAGTAATTTCATGGCATATTCCAGTAACAATATTAGTTACAATGGCTGTTATGACGGGTATTTTCTGGTTAATTGATCCAGAACATTATGCAAGTCCATTAATTCATATACTTTCTGGTGGTGCTTTATTAGGAGCCTTTTTTATGGCAACCGATTTAGTAACCAGTCCAATGACAAAAAAGGGAATGATTATTTTTGCTGTTGGAATTGCCGTAATTACCGTTATTATTCGTTTGTTTGGAGCGTATCCAGAAGGGGTTTCATTTGCTATTTTAATTATGAATGCATTTGTACCATTAATTAATACCTATTTTAAACCACGTCGATTTGGTGCTAAAATCAAATCTAAAATTGTGTAATTATGAGTAAAAAGAAAGATACATTTATGAATATGGTAATTTCATTATTTGTAATTACTATTATATCAGGTTTTTCGTTAGGTTATGTAAACCAATTAACGGAACAGCCTATAAAAGATGCAAAAGTTGCTAAAAAAACAAACGCTATAAAATTAGTGTTACCTGTTTTTGATAATAAGCCAGTTGAAGATGTTGTTTTAATTAAGGCTGAAAATGTAAAAGATTCAATAGAAGTATATCCAGCTTTTGCAAATAGCGAATTTGTTGGAGCAGCAGTTATTGGTTCATCAGAAAAAGGATTTAGCGGTTTGGTGAAATTAATGATTGGTTTTAAGGCATCAGGAGAAATTCAGAATATTGAAGTATTGGAGCAAAAAGAAACTCCAGGCTTAGGAACTAAAATGAAGGATGAAAAGTTTCTTCAACAATTTAAAGATAAAAACCCATCAACGTATAATTTAAAAGTTAAAAAAGATGGAGGAGAGGTAGACGCATTAACGGGCGCTACAATTTCCACAAGAGCTTTTACGGAAGCGACTCAAATGGCTTATGATGAGTTTATGAAAAATAATGAATCGCTTAAAACTCCTAAAAAATAATAGTTATGGCAGAAACTGTGAATCAAACCCAAAATTTTTTAAAAGGGGTTGTAAAAGAAAATCCAATATTTGTAATGTTATTGGGTATGTGTCCAACTTTAGGAGTAACGTCTTCGGCTTCTAATGGTTTAGGAATGGGTGTTGCAACAATGTTTGTATTGATAATGAGTAACATTGTTGTTTCATTAGTAAAAAATCAAATACCAAGTAAAGTACGTATTCCAGCTTTTATAATTATTATAGCATCATTTGTAACTATTGTTGAAATGATTTTAGAGGCATTTGTGCCATTTTTATATGAGCAATTAGGAATTTTTATTCCGTTAATTGTGGTAAACTGTATTATTTTAGGAAGAGCAGAAGCATTTGCCTCTAAAAATAACGCTTTATCATCTTTTATTGATGGTTTAGGAATGGGGTTAGGGTTTACATTGGCTTTAACTATTTTAGGATCGGTACGTGAAATTTTAGGAAATGGAAGTTTATTCGGATTAAGGTTTGTTGCTGAAAACGCAAATACTTTTATCCTATTTATTCTGCCTCCTGGAGCATTTATAGCATTGGCGTATTTAACCGTATTATTTAATAAAATTACTTCAAAATCAATTAAAAATTAACAATTGAAAATTCAAAGTCAGATTAAACTGGAAGATTTGTAATCAATTACACAATTCCATAGTTAAACTTTCAACTTTCAAACTCTCAACTTTCAAACTCTCAACATATGGATTATATTATTATACTTATTGCCGCAGTTTTTGTTAATAACATTGTACTATCTCAGTTTTTAGGAATTTGTCCTTTTTTAGGAGTTTCTAGTAAAGTTTCCACTTCTGTGGGGATGTCTGGCGCCGTATTGTTTGTAATGACAATTGCAACAATGGCAACCTACTTATTACATCAATTTGTGTTAGTTCCTGCAGGATTGGATTATTTAAGAACAATAACCTTTATTTTAGTAATTGCAGCATTAGTGCAAATGGTAGAAATTATTCTGAAAAAAGTAAGTCCGCCATTATACCAAGCTTTAGGGGTATTTTTACCTTTAATTACAACAAACTGTGCCGTTTTAGGAGTTGCAATTTTAGCCTTAGGGTTAGAAGGTGGAAGTTTATTAAAAGCAGTCTTTTTTGCGGTATCCAATTCCTTAGGATTTGCATTGGCTTTAATAGTTTTCGCAAGTATTAGAGAGCATTTAGAATTGGCAAATATTCCTAAACAAATGAAAGGAGTACCTATTAATTTATTGGTAGCGGGATTATTGTCTTTAGCTTTTTTAGGATTTACGGGTTTAGTGTAGGAGTTAGAAAGGTTTAAAGGTGCAGAGGGGCAAAGTTGAAAAGTTTCAAAGGTATAAAGTTTCAAGGGACAAAAGGGGTCTTCTAGCAATTTTTCATTCTTCTCACTTCAGACTTCGGACTCCCGACTTCAAACTTCAAACTTCTTTCTTCTGAAACCCAAACTTTTACATTTTTTATATCATAAATTCAAAATATCTAATTACATTTGCACACTTAATTAATAACCAAGGTCGAGAACCTTAAAATTTTAAACAAAATGCCAGTAAAAATTAGATTACAAAGACACGGTAAAAAAGGAAAACCATTATATTGGATAGTAGCTGCAGATGCACGCGCAACAAGAGATGGTAAGTATTTAGAAAAACTAGGTGTTTACAACCCAAACACAAATCCTGCAACTATTGATTTAGATGTTGATGGATCTGTAAAATGGTTACAAAACGGAGCACAACCAACTGACACAGCAAAAGCAATTTTATCTTATAAAGGTGTAATGCTAAAAAATCATTTAGCAGGTGGAGTTAGAAAAGGAGCTTTAACAGAAGAACAAGCGGAAGCAAAATTCCAAGCTTGGGTTGATGAAAAATCTGGAAAGATTGTAGCAAAAACAGATGGTTTAGCAAAAGCAAAATCAGATGCTAAAGCTGCTGCATTAGCTGCGGAAGTGAAAGTTAACGCAGATAGAGCTGCTGCTGCAAATGAAGCTGCAAATGCTGCTATTAAAGCAGAAGCAGATGCGAAAGCAGAAGCTAAAGCTGCACAAGAAGTAGCTGAAGAGGCTGCTCCTCAATCTATTGATGACGCACAAGCTGCTGCTCAAGAAGAAGGAAAAACAGAGTAATTAAGTTATTTAAAATACGGTAATGCGTAAAGAAGATTGTTTTTATTTAGGCAAAATCGTTAGAAAACATAGCTTTAGAGGTGAAGTTGTAGCTAAATTAGATACAGATGAACCTGAACTTTATCAAGATTTGGAATCAGTTTTTGTTGCCTTAGGCAATGAACTGGTTCCATTTTTTATGGAAGAAAGTTTACTTCAAAAAGGAAATCAACTTCGAATACGGTTTGAAGATATTGAAAGTGAAGAAGCTGCGGATACCATTATGGGAGCCGGGTTGTATTTGCCGCTTGAGTTTCTTCCAAAATTGACAGGAAATAAATTCTATTTTCATGAAATAATTGGATTTGATATTGAAGATGTAAATTATGGATACGTTGGTGTTATAACTGGCGTTAATGATTCTTCAGCGCAACCGTTGTTTGAAATTGATTCAAATGGAGTAAGTGTTTTAATTCCAATGATTGATGACTTCATAAAAAAAGTAGATAGAGTCAATAAAAAAATAGTAGTAGAATCTCCAGCTGGTCTGATAGATTTGTACTTGAATAATTAAAAATGGTTGCTGAGTGGAGTTGAAGTTAAAGAGATTTCGACTCCGCTCAATCACCAAATAGAGAGGTGGCCGAGTGGTCGAAGGCGCACGCCTGGAAAGTGTGTATACTCCAAAAGGGTATCGAGGGTTCGAATCCCTTCCTCTCTGCAAGCAAACAACCAAAAAACAACAAAACCCCACAAACACTACGTTTGTGGGGTTTTTACTTTCCCGGAAATACCAACAAAAACTATATAAAATCAAATAAAAA
>JAGPIQ010000109.1 GCA_018054895.1 Lutibacter sp.
GACTATATTTTTAACGATCCAATACGTGAATTTTCTTCGGAAGAAATAAAGGTTTTTGAAGGAAATTTAGATGAAAATGGAACAGCAACCATCAACAAAAAAATAAATTTAGAAAACAAAGCTCCGGGAATGTTAAACGTTGCTTTTTTATCAAAAGCATACGAAAACGGAGGCGATTTTTCTATTGATGTTATTTCAAAAAAATACGCACCGTATGTATCATTTGTAGGGTTGAAATTGCCAAAACCAAAAGCATATTATTCGTATGATACGGATGAAGACGTCACTTTTAACGTGGCAACTGTCAACGAAAACGGAACGCCAATTGCTAAAAACGGTTTAGAAATTGAAGTGTACAAAGTAGAATGGCGTTGGTGGTGGAGCGCATCGTATGATAATTTATCGACCTATGATGGAAGTAGTTATCATAAACCCTATAAAAAATTAAAAGTAAATACCAATTCCACAGGAAAAGGAGCTTTCAAATTAAATATTGCAGATAAAGATGGTGGTAGATATTTAATTAGAGTGATCGATTTAAACGGAGGTCATTCAACCGGAGCAACCGTTTATTTTTATAAAAATTGGTGGAAACGTCCAACAAATGATCCTGAAGGGTCAAAAATGTTGGTTTTTTCTGCGGATAAAGACAACTACAATGTTGGCGAAACTGCGGTGATTACTTTTCCTTCTGGCACAAACGGAAATGCTTTAATTAGTATTGAAAACGGGACAGAAGTAGTACAAAAAGTATGGCGAAAAACGCAAAAAGGAGAAACGAAAGTTGTAATTCCTATCACTAAAGAAATGGCACCAAATGTATTTGTAAACATTACATTATTACAGCCACATGCATCCACAGCAAACGATTTTCCGTTGCGTTTGTACGGCGTAATTCCGTTGTTGGTTGAAGATGCAACTACGCGTTTAGAACCTGTAATTACAATGCCAAAAGTATTAAAACCTGAAGAAAAATTCACGTTGAAATTGAAGGAGAAATCGGGTAAAAAAATGAGTTATACCATTGCTGTTGTTGAAGAAGGTTTGTTAGATTTAACACGTTATAAAACTCCTGAAATTTGGGATGCTTTTTACACACGTGAAGCGTTGGGTGTTAAAACGTGGGATATTTTTGATGATGTAATTGGTGCTTACGGTGGAAAAATTGAGCAAGTTTTTGGAATTGGTGGAGATGGCGAAGCGGCACCTGCAAAAAATAATAAAGCGAACAGATTTAAACCTGTTGTGCATTATTTAGGGCCGTTTACGTTGGAAAAAGGAAAAACTGCGAGTCACACTATTCAATTGCCGAAATATATTGGCTCTGTGCGAACTATGGTTATTGCTGGCGATATTAAAACGGGCGCTTATGGAAATGCAGAATTTACGTCGCCTGTTAGAAAACCGTTGATGGTGTTAGCATCCTTACCTCGTAAATTGAGTCCGGGTGAAAAAGTAACCTTACCTGTTACGGTTTTTACCTTGGAAAATAAGGTTAGAAATGTGCAGATTAGTTTAAAATTATCAAAAGGAATTAAAGTGGTTGGTACTGCTTCAAAAAGCATTTCATTTACAAGTCCTGATGAAAAAATGGTAAACTTTGAATTGGATGTTTCAAACGTAAAAGGAATAGGAACTATTGAAGTTATTGCCATAGGAAATGGCGAAAAATCGACTTATAAAGTGGAAATTGATGTGGTAAATCCGAACCCAATTTCAACAAAATCTACAGCTATAGATTTACAACCAAACGCAACACAAATTATTAATTTCACTACGTTTGGAGTTAAAGGAAGTAATTTTGCTACCATTGAATTTTCTACATTACCTCCAATGGATTTTTCTGGTAGAATGCAGTATTTAATTCAATATCCACACGGTTGTGTGGAGCAAGTAACATCAAGTGTTTTTCCGCAGTTATTTTTAGGTGATATTTTTGATATTACCTATCAACAAAAGCAAGAAATTGCTAAAAATATGAAAGATGCCATAGAACGTTTGGGTAATTTTCAAGCACCAAATGGTGGATTAAGCTATTGGATGGGTCAAAATTTTGCGGATGATTGGGGAACAAGTTACGCAGGTCATTTTATGATTGAAGCGTCTAAAAAAGGCTATGTGTTACCGCCAACATTTATAACAAATTGGTTGAGATATCAAAAACAAGCCGCAAGAGATTGGCGTTCAGGAAATAATTATTCAGATTTGGCACAGGCTTACAGATTGTATACTTTGGCATTGGCTGGGTATTCGGATCTATCATCAATGAATAGATTGCGAGAATATACTGGTTTGTCAAACGATGCAAAATGGCGTTTGGCTGCTGCGTATGCGTTGGCTGGACAAAAAGAAGCAGCGATAAAAATTTCAAAAACCGCCAATTTAAATTTTGACAGCGCTTATGGCGATTATTTTACTTACGGTTCTGTTGATAGAAACCGTGCAATGGCTATGGAAACGATGCTGTTAACAGGTAATAAGGAATCGAAAGAATTGGCTAAATATATTGCAAAACGCTTATCGTCAAATAGTTGGATGAGTACACAAACTACAGCGTATAGTTTGATCTCAATGGCAAAAATGGTGAAGGTTAATGGCGGAAAATCTATGAAACTTCAATATACTGTTAATGGGAATAAAGCCGAAAGTATCGATTCTAAATTTGCGATAGCACAACGCAGTTTGCTAATTAAGGAAGGTAAAAATTCAATTTCAATAGTAAATAAAGCAGCCAATTTGGTTTTTGTAAATGTTATTAATAGTGGAATTTTACCGGTAGGCGAAGAAATAGTGGAGAAACGCGGTTTGGGTGTAAGTGTTGTTTATAAAGATACCGAAGGTAAAAATATTGATGTTTCTAAATTAGCACAAGGCACCGAGTTTGAAGCGCAAGTAATTATCAGGAATTTAAAACAAGAAGCGGTGAAAAATATAGCGTTAACGCAACTGTTTCCATCAGGTTGGGAAATTGTGAATACCAGATTTACTGACTTTGGAAGTACTGCATCAGGAGCTGCAAATTATACGGATATTAGAGATTATCGCGTTAATTTTTACTTCGATTTAAAGAAAAATGAAACAAAAACCTTTAAAGTGTTGTTAAATGCGTCGTATTTAGGAAATTATTATTTGTACGGTTTACAAGCTGAAGCGATGTACGATAACGATTATTTTACACGAACTAAGGGTCAATGGATTGAGGTTGTGAGGTAGTGTTGAATTTAATTAAAAATGAAGAGTGAAAAATGAAAAAATATAATTGAAGTCAAAATTAGGTTAGGAAATTTACACGTAATTAATTCCCTCCTTGAGGAGGGTTAGGGAGGTGTTTTTTGGTTGTTGTTGATAGTTTAACTTTCTGAGGCCCCGGTAGAAAAGGTTAAGAATATGGCTAATACACACTTAAATTTGTTATTCTGACGAAAGGAAGAATCGCATAATTTTGAGCAATGTGGTGAGATTTCTCCTATCGTCGAAATGACAAAAAAGCAATGGTATTTCACACCAACAATAAAATAAAGATTAGAGCAATAGTGAATTTGATTAAAAAGCATAAAATTAAATTAATAATAGCCGTTATTTTAGTAACGGCTTATTATTTTATGTTACCTAAACAGTTGTTTAAAAACCCAACTTCAACAGTTATTGAAAGTGTTGAAGGTAATTTATTGGGGGCTCAAATTGCCAAAGATGGTCAATGGCGTTTTCCACAAAATGATAGTGTTCCAGAAAAGTTTAAGCACTGTATTGTGCAGTTTGAAGATGGTTATTTTTACAGACATCCAGGGTTTAATCCAGTTTCAATTTCCAAAGCTGTGTATCAAAATTTTCAATCTAAAAGGGTAAAAAGAGGCGGAAGTACCTTAACGCAACAAGTAGTTCGTTTATCACGTAAAAACCAAAAAAGAACGTATTTTGAAAAAATAATAGAACTTGTTTTAGCTACACGTTTGGAAGTTGGATATTCCAAAGAAAAAATTTTAGCAATGTACGCTTCAAACGCACCTTTTGGGAGTAATGTTGTGGGGTTGGATGCTGCCTCTTGGCGGTATTTTGGCAATGTTTCCAATAATTTATCGTGGGCAGAAAGTGCTACTTTGGCGGTGTTACCAAACGCTCCGAGTTTAATTTATCCTGGTAAAAATCAAGAACGACTGAAACAGAAACGAAACCGTTTATTAAAAAAATTACAAGAAAAAGGCATTATTGATAAATTAACGTATGATTTGGCGATTGAAGAAGAATTGCCACAGAAAGTAGTCGCTATTCCACAAATTGCACCACATTTATTACAAAATGCGTCGTTACATTATCACGGAAAACGTGTAAAAACTTCGGTGAAATATAATATTCAACAAACAGTAAATCAAATTGTTAAAAATAATTATTTAGATTTAAGTCAAAATCAAATTCATAATATAGCAGTGTTGGTTTTAGATGTTAAAACACGCAAAGTATTGGCGTATGTTGGAAATGCTCCCACCACTAAAAATCATCAAAAAGATGTTGATATTATCACCAAACCAAGAAGTACAGGTAGTATTTTAAAACCATTTTTATTTTCGGCAATGTTAGATGCTGGCGATATTTTACCAAATACATTGGTTGCTGATATTCCTACACAAATTGGGAGTTACAATCCGCAAAATTTCAACAAGGAGTTTGATGGATCAGTTCCTGCAAGTGTTGCTTTGGGACGCTCGTTAAATGTTCCGGCAGTTAGAATGTTGCAGCAATTTGGTCTGGAACGATTTCATCATTATTTACAAAAAATGAAGTTGAAGGATGTAAAATATGGTCCAAATCATTACGGATTATCTTTAATTTTGGGTGGAGCAGAAAGTAATTTATGGGATTTATGTAAAAACTATGGCGCAATGGCTTCCACCATAAATCATTTTGATGAAACCAATGGGAATTACTATAAAAACGAATTTTTAGAACCTTCGTATGTAGCTGATTTTAAACCTGATTTTGGAGAAATTTCAATGGAAAAAACCTTGTTTGATGCGGGTTCTGTGTATTTAACTTTTGAAGCGTTAAATGAAGTGAACAGACCAGAAGGTGAAGATAAATGGGATTTCTTTGATTCGGCCAATAAAATTGCTTGGAAAACGGGTACAAGTTTTGGATTTAGAGATGCTTGGGCAATTGGAACAACAAAAGAGTATGTAGTGGGTGTTTGGGTTGGAAATGCGGATGGAGAAGGAAGACCTGGTTTGGTTGGAATTGAAGCAGCAGCACCAATTTTATTTGATGTTTTTAACACCTTGCCGCAAAGTAATTGGTTTACAAAACCTTTTGATGCCTTGGTAGAAGTGGAGGTTTGCAGTAAAAGTGGTTACCGAGCAAGTGAATTTTGTGAAGATAAAAAGGTAGTTTTTGTACAACAATCTGGCTTAAAAACGGGGTCTTGTCCGTATCATAAATTAGTGCATCTGAATATAAGTGAGCAGTTTCAGGTGAATACCTCGTGTGAACAACTTCAAAATATAGTGCATAAAAATTGGTTTGTATTGCCACCTTTAGAAGCCTATTATTATAAAAAAAAGAATCCGTTTTATAAAAATTTACCGAGTTTTAGAAGTGATTGTAGTGGTGAAAAAAGTTCAAATATGGAGTTTTTAATTCCAAAAGATAACACTACTTTTTACTTAACCAAAGATTTTAAAGAATCGCAAAACGGATTGGTGTTGAAAATTATTCATGCCAACCCAAAAGCAATAGTATATTGGTATTTAAATGATGAATTTATTGGACAAACCGAATATATTCATGAAATAAATATTACCCCAAAAGAAGGAAACTATATTCTAATGGCAATTGATGATAAGGGAGAAGAAATAAAAAGCCGAATTAAAATAAATATGTAACTATTTGAACATATATTCAAAAGTTGTATCTTGCGTAAAAATAAAATAAACGTCAACCCACTTTTATGCTACAGATTTTACTTGTTGATGATGAGCGTGATGCTCTAGAGGCTTTGGAATGGAAGTTAAATAACTATGTCGAAAATATTCAGGTTACAACGTGTAATTCTCCTATTAAGGCTATTACTATAATTAACGAAGAAAAACCAGATGTGGTTTTTTTAGATATTCAAATGCCTGAAATGGATGGTTTTACCATGATTGAACAGTTGGAAAACAGAGACTTCAATTTAATTTTTACAACTGCCCATGATGAGTTTGCTTTAAGAGCTATTAAGGTTTCGGCTATTGATTATTTATTAAAGCCAGTAGATAAGGACGAGTTATTGGCTTCTATGGAGAAGATTAAAAAATCTCAAAATGGAGGTTTGTTAGAAAATAAATTACAGTTATTATTAAGTAACTTAAATGATAATAATGATAAAATTAATATTTCAGCAGACGGAAAAGTTTATTTACTAGAAAGAGATGATGTTGTAATGTTGAAATCAGATAAAAGTTACACTACCATTTATTTAAAATCTGAGCAAGAAATTTTAGTTTCAAAAACCTTAAAAGAGGTCGAAAAGAAATTTAATTTCCCGCAATTTTATAGAGTGCATAATTCGTATTTAATTAATTTAAATCACGTAAAAGAATATTTAAAAGGTCTTGGAGGTGAGTTAATTATGACAAATGGATTAACGGCCAGCATTAGTAGAAATAGAAAAGTTGAATTATTCAAAAGATTATATTTAGATTAAAAAATAAATGTTATTAGATTTTCATTCTGAAATATATTCATCAATAAGAGGAGGGTTATTCGTTTTATTTATTTATCATTTTTTGATTTATTTTCAGAATAAAAGTAAGCTATACCTATACTATAGTTTATATCTGTTAGCTTTTTCAATGTACCTTTTAAAGCATGTATTTTATCCAAATTATGCTGTTGTCTTTCAATACACAAATTACCCAATTCAATTTTTAGGATATGCTGCTTACGTAAGTTTTGCAAGAGAATTGCTTGATACTAGAAACCACCTAAGGGTTTGGGATAAGTATTTTGAATTTACTATTAAAATACTGTTGATACTAGCAGGAATGTTTTTTTTAGTTGAAGTATTCCTTGATTACGGATCACAAAAAATGATATTTACTGTTGTTGGTCCTGTTTTAACGCTGTTGGCTTTAATATCTTATTATGTAATAATTAAGAAAATTAAGGATGTATTAGCTTATTATTTTGTAGTTGGTTCGTTGTTTTATGTTGTGCTAGCTAATATCAGTTATTTAGAGGTTTTTATTGGTACAGCCTCCTTTATTTCAAAAGGTCTTCAACCTATGTTTTTTTTATACTTAGGCACTATCTTTCAATTCATTATTTTTTCGGTTTTAATAGGTATTATTATTAAAAAAATGGAGGATAAAAGTAAAAATGCTGAAGTGAAATTGGCATTAAAGTTGAAAGAAATGGAGGAATTAAAAATGACAGCCTTGCAAAGTCAAATGAACCCTCATTTTTTATTTAATTCGTTAAACTCAATCAATAATTTTGTAATTAAAAATGATGTTGAAAAAGCATCAGATTATATCACTAAATTTTCAAAATTAATTCGTGTTATTTTAAACAGTTCTTCGAGTCCAGTTTCAACATTGGCTGAAGAGTTGGAAATATTGGCCTTGTATGTTAAAATGGAGCAAATGCGTGTTACAGGCGGGTTTGTTTATGATGTTCGTATTGCGGATAATGTAAATTTAGATATTATAAAGGTTCCCCCGCTATTTTTACAGCCATTTATTGAAAATTCAATTTGGCATGGTATTATGAAAGTAGAAGGGCTTAAAGTTATTGAACTTTCTATAAAAGTTGAAGATAACAGTGTAATTTGTACTGTTACAGATAATGGTATTGGTATTGATACTGCTAAGGAACGATCATATATGGTTCAAAAGAAGAAATTTTTTGGAATTGAAGCTACAGAAAACAGAATACGTATTCTGTATCAGAATAAAGGGGTTTTTATTGAAACGAAAGACATCTCCAACCACGAACAATCAGGTACTCAGGTATCAATAAAGTTTCCTTACAGCACAATGTAATTTCTGTTTGTTTTTGAAAACACTCCATTTGCAAACTTTATAGTTCACTTTGTTTAATTTGTTAAAAAGGGAAGATAATCTGAAGTATATTTGTTATGTATAATTGTCAAGAGGGGTTTTGACTTTATTCACTAAAACATTAAATAAGTCTTTGGGGTTGATTTATTTATTCCTTGAACATGGTAAGTAAAAATTACAATGTTCAAGGTTTTTTTTTGTTTATTAACCTGAGTTCGATTAATGTTTAAGTAGATTTTATTAGCAAAAAAGATAGATTTTTAGTAAATTAAAGTTCTGAAAATCAATTTATTAATCTAAAAATCTATCTATGATTATTTACTCTAAAATTACTGAAATATTTTGTATTGTTGACGAATTTTGTAAAGAATATGACCAAGTTGTCGATAAACATCTCTTAGGCAACCCAGCAAAGCGCCCTTTAGTAATGTCTAAAAGCGAAATAATTACCATTATGATTACTTTTCAATTAAGTGGATTTAGAACATTTAAGCATTTCTATTTGTATTATCTTCAAAAACATATGCAAAAAGAATTTCCAAAAACAGTTTCTTACAATCGCTTTACAGAGCTTATGCAACAAAACCTTATGCCACTTACTTTATTCTTAAAAACGTGTTGTTTAGGTAAATGTTCAGGTATTTCTTTTATTGATTCTACGCCTGTTAGAGTGTGCAAAAATAAACGAATAAACCAAAATAAAGTCTTTAAAGGGATTGCTACAACTGGAAAATCAACTATGGGTTGGTTTTATGGTTTTAAACTCCATATTATTATAAACGATAAAGGTGAAATACTCACTTTTACCATTACCCAAGCCAATACAGACGATAGAACGCCTTTGAAAACAGAACGATTTTTAGATAAAATCTTTGGTAAATTATTTGCAGACAAAGGTTATATAGGTAAAGAATTAGCACAACTTCTTTTTGTTGATGGTGTTCAAATAATTACTCAAGTTAAAAACAATATGAAGAATTGTTTAATGACAATGAGCGATAAAATTTTACTTAGAAAACGTTCAGTAATTGAAACTGTTAACGATGAACTTAAGAATATTTGTCAAATAGAACATTCTAGACACAGAAGTTTTGGCAACTTTTTAACCAATCTAATTTCTGGGCTTATAGCCTATAGTTTCTTACCTAAAAAACCATCAATCAAGTTTGCGACTGAAAATTCTAATCAAATTTGCTTGTTTTAATAATCGAACTCAGGTTAT
>JAGPIQ010000110.1 GCA_018054895.1 Lutibacter sp.
GTATTAAGCCACCTATGTTATATCCTAAGAATCCGATAGCCCAAAGAATAACTAAAATAACTGCGATTGTGTAAAGTAAATTTCCCATGATTTAAGTAATTTAGTTAAATATTTTTTCGTTTTTAATTATTTAAAATTTTACTTTTTTATTATAACATTGCCTTATAATTCAGCAATAATTTTAGTTATTTCTTCTTCTGTTTTCCCAAGCTTTAATTGAAGTTTCTGAATAAAATCATTATTCTTACCATCTGGAAATGAAAAATCTTTATCTGTAAGTTTTGCAAATTTATTTTTCAATTTTCCCTTAGTTTCTCGCCAGTTTTTACTTGAGCCTAATGGTTTTTCCATTGTTTTTTGCCTTAAATTTTTAGTAGAATGTATATGATAAAAATAGAATACTTTATTTAATTTAGTTTTACACAACTTTTTTAAAAAGTTACATAATTCACATATTTAATAAGATACGTTTTTCTATTTTTTCCTATTTATGGCAATTATAATTATTCCTCCAATTAATAATACTCCACCAACAATTGGAGACCATTGCACTGGGTGATTTTTCTCCGCATTTATTTCAAGAGGACCTAGATCTATCACTTTCTCTTTTGTAACAAAATTAAATTCGGTATAAATAATCATTAATATTCCTATTATAGCAATCACGATTCCTGAAGTTTTTGTTTTCATAATAAAGCTGTTTAGTGTTTTTATTTTAATTTAAATAATGGCTGTGAAAAATAGCCTTTATGCTTAGAGTTGGTATTTATGACTCGTTCTTTGTTTTACTAATTAGTACATTGCCAGCAATGAAAAAAAGTAGTCCAAGTACACCCAAAATTACCAATGTTTTAATAGTATAATTACTGTCCGTGCTATTCACAAAAAAAATATGGAGGTATAAATTATACTGCTAATTCCAAAAAACAGTAAACAATACTCCAAAAATTCTATTTAAGTTCATTTTTTTTAGTTTTAAATATAAAAAATTGATTAAACAGACTGAAATTCAACCTATTTAATCAACGTTAATGTAAGTTGTTTTATTGTTAGCTATTAGAATTGGAATTTAACTGCCAGCGCAATATCAGAACCGTAATTGTCTTTGTAATAACCGTTTCCACCAAATTCAGGTCTAAAATCTAAAGAGATCAATAATGGAATGTCAAAATTATACTCAAGTCCTATATCTCCTGCAGCAAATGCAAATGTATCGTTATAATGATCACCGTTAACATCATAGCCATAAGTACCTAATCCACCACCTACACCAACATACCAGTTAAAACCACCATCAATATTCATTACCCATTGGTATAAAGCAGCTAACTTGATTGCATCATCATCATAACCGTTATTATTGAAGTCTTTTCTATTCCTCCAACCTAAATCAAGCTCAAGTCTGTTGTTATTACCCAAAGCTCTTTGGTAAGTCACTTCAGTTCCGAAACCACCACTGTCTCCTAAACGTAAACCTAATGCATTTTTAGATATTTTCTGAGCTTGTGTGCTAAATACTAAACCTACTAGTATAATAACCGATAAAATAATTTTTTTCATTTTTTATATTTTGAATTTTCTTGCTTTATAATTGCCCTTACCAATTACCTAAATGGTTATTTGAAGTGTATAACCAAGCAAGCCGTTTTTTAAAGTGGAATCTGGTCTCCACTTTTGGTATTGCACTTATACTCTTGATTTTTTTAGTAAACAATCAGCAGCAGAACTACACTACAAAGGTGAAGGGTTTTAGAAAAGGATGTGTTATATAATTTTAGTGAAAAGTTATATTATTCACACATTTATAGGAAGCGGTATTTAGGAAATTTACATTCTTTCCATATACCATTTCAATTCTTTTTCCATTTTGTTGAATTTTAAAACAGTGGTAATAATCTTTTTTAAGCGCATAAAAGCAGTTTCACTTTTTACCACATAATCAGCTGCTTTGTGGTGCATACAGTTCACAGCTACTTCAATTTTATCCTGGGAAGACAACATTATTATGGGGATATCAGCATTGAATTCTTTTATTCTATCTAAGGTTTCTATTCCGTTCATAGCATCTTTTTCAATACCATCCAATTGATAGTCTAAAATAATAACATCTGGTTTGTGTGATAAATTAGCAATGCACAATTCACCTGTTGCAAATGTTTCAATATCAAAATCGGCATTTTCCATAAAATCAATTTCCAATGATTTTAAAAATAAGGCATCGTCATCAACCAAAAAAAGTTTTATTTTAGTAGTGTTATTCATTAGTAGCATTTTTATAAGTGTTAAGTTCTTCAGCTAATTCATTACATGCCTGAGAGCATATGTTTTCAAGTTGAAGAACCAAATCGGATATGTCTTCTGTTTGTTGTTGCGTGCTGGCATATTCTTGCACCTTTTTTGCCATATTTTCAAAATCAACGCTTATTCCCATAATTGAAAATGAAGGAATTATTTTATGCACTGCTGCTTGTAATGATTTCCAATCCTTATTTAACAAGCCTAGTTTCATCGCTTGCACTAAAGGTGGAGTTTGATCCAGATATAATGAAATCATTTCCATCATTAATACACGATTGGATTTCGTGCGTGTTTTTAAATAACTTAAGTTGGTACATTTAACTTTTAAATCTTCAACAAGTGCACTTACATCAGGCTCAAAAACAATGTTGTTTTTCCCTATAAACCCTAGCATTTTACTGTACAATAATCGTTCATCCACAGGTTTTGCAATGTAATCATTCATTCCAACCGCTTTACATTTTGCTAAATCAACAGTGGTAACATCTGCTGTTAAAGCGATAATTGGAATATCCGATTTTATTGTATTACGAATATAATCCGTTGTTTCAAATCCATTCATTTCTGGCATTTGCAAGTCCATTAAAATAAGGTCATATGTATTGGTTTGCATTTTTTCAATGGCTATTTTTCCATTATCAGCAATATCACACTCAAATCCAAAATCTTCTAATAATGTTCTCATTAATAATTGATTTAAAGGAATATCTTCCGCTACCAATATTTTTATACCTGTAATATCTGTGTCGTAGTCCACTAATTCAAAATCTATTTCTGGAGCAGCATTTGTTTTTTGAAAACTTAAAGTAAAACTAAAAATAGAGCCTTCATTCATTTTACTTGTTACTTGAATAGTTCCTCCTTGCGATTCTACTAAATTTTTAACAATGGCAAGGCCTAATCCAGTTCCTCCATACAAACGTGATGTACCGCTAGATGCCTGCTGAAAGTTTTCAAAAATACTTTCAATTTTAGTTTCAGGAATTCCAATGCCAGTATCCGTAACTGAAAACTCTATAGTTGCCTGTTTATCATCTTCATCCACTAATTGAACGCTAACGGTGATTTTTCCTTTTGAAGTAAACTTAACAGCATTACTTACTAAATTTAATATGATTTGATGCAATCGCACTGGATCTCCAACCAATACATCTGGTATGTTTTCGTTGTATTCTTTTATTAGTTTTAAGTTTTTTTCCCGAATTTTGGTTTCAAATAGGTGAAGCATTGCTGATATTGATACTGACATTTTGAAGGGTATTTGTTCAAATATCATTTTTCCAGCATCTACTTTTGCCAAATCTAGGATGTCATTTATAAGTACTATTAGTGCATCACCACTCGTTTTAATTGCCTTTAAATATTCTTTTTGTTTAGCCGTCACATCAGTTTTTAAAATCACTTTCGTAAATCCGATGATCGCATTCATTGGCGTTCGAATTTCGTGACTCATATTTGATAAAAACTGTTGTTTCGCTTTCACGGCATCTTCAGCAATTTCCGTAGCCTTTTCAGCTTTTATTTTTGCTTCTTCAGCAATTGATGTTGCCATTTCAGCAAATATCATGGCTTCCGTAAGTTCTTTCGCTGTTCTATTTTGTTCGGTAACATCGCGCGCAACAATCACTACGCCATCTACATTTCCATTTTCGTCTTTAAATGTAGAACCATTAAATAATACATCGGTCAGCTTTCCATTTTTATGGCGTAGCGTTAGCGGAAAATTGGCAACAGAGCCTTTTGCAAAAACTTCTTGGTAAACACCACGCGCTTTTTGCGGTTCTGTAAAATAATCTAAAAAGTCAGAATCTGTTAGTTCTTCTCTTGTTAATCCTGTAATATTTGTTAAAGCCTCATTCATATCGGTAATTTTACCTGAAGCACTTATAGTAACTAATGGGTCTAGACTTGCTTCAATAAGGCTCAAAGAATATTGAGAATCTGATTTTATATTAATGTTTGAAGCTTCTAGTTCTTTATTGGTAAGTTCCTGTTTTATTTTTTGAATGTTTTGATAGATAAGTTCTTTATTGGCAATTACCAATTCGGCAGCGCGGTTCTCTTTTTCTTTATTTTGAAAAGCAAGTTCTTTATTTGCTAGTGCTAATTCAGCTGCTCGGCTTTCTTTCTCTTTATTTTGGAAAGCAAGTTCTTTGTTTGCAATAATCAACTCAGCTGCTCGTTTTTCTTTCTCTTCGTTTTGAAAGGCCAATTCTTTGTTAGCAATGATTAACTCAGCAGCGCGCTTTTCTTTTTCTTCGTTTTGAAAGAGAAGTTCTTTATTCGCTTTTCTTAAATCTATAGTCCATAGTTGAATGGTAACATCACGAGCTGCCGCAAAAACACCCAACACATTTCCTTTTTTATCTTTATAGACAGAGGCATTGTATAATACATCCGTTAAAGTTCCATTTTTATGTTTTATGGTTAATGGATAATCCGCCACAAAACCTTTTTCAAAAACCTTTAAATAACCTTCTCGTGCTTTTTGGGGCTCTGTAAAATAATTGGAAAAGTCTGTATTTATCAAATCTTCGCGTGAAATACCTGTAACTTTTATGGATGCCTCGTTAACGTCTGTAATTTTTCCTTCAGCACTAATTGTAACCAATGGATCTAAACTGGCTTCAATTAAACTTCTTGCATATTGAGAATTATTTCTTTTCACTTTTTCCATTTATTTTTAAACCCTGTAATTTCATTACAGTTACTTTAGTTTCATTAAACTTTTTTTTTAAATCTTGTCAATCTTGCGCCGGCAGGAATCTATTTTATTATGTGTAGATTCCTGCTTTCACTTCGACTCCGCTCAGTGACCGTGAAAGAATAACAAACGATTTATTTTTTTATTAAATATCTTTTGGCTGATTTCCAATTTCCTCAATAGGGCTTCTTCTTTTATCTTTCAATTGTTTGAAATGCGAAGGAGAAAGTCCAGTAACTTTTTTAAATTGATTGGATAAATGCGCAACACTACTGTAGTTCATTTTCCAGGCAATTTCTGTAATATTTAATTCATCATAAATAATTAATTCTTTTATACGTTCAATTTTATGATGAATAATAAATTGTTCAATAGTAGTTCCTTGTACTTCGGAAAATAAATTTGCTAAATACGTGTAGTCGTGTTTTAATTTTTCACTCAAATATTCTGAGAAATTTATTTTGATAGCTTCCTCAGTATGGTGAACCATTTCAATAATTACATTTTTGATTTTTTCAATCAACATCGCTCTTTTGTCATCCATTAATTCAAGCCCCGAGTTGAACAATGCTAATTTAAGTTGAGATCGCTGTGCATCATTTATATTTTCCATGATATTAACTTCTCCTAAATCTACAAGTATAAAATGGAGTCCTAACTCTTTTAAGGCATCTTTTACAACCATTTTGCAACGGTTACTCACCATATATTTTATATATAATTTCAAATTCTAATTATTTTACACAAGGTAGGTTAAATCCTTCATTATTACTTTTTAAATGTTATTTAGTGAAGAAATATAAAATGCGAAAAAATGATAGCCTTTAAAGACTACCATTTTTTATACTATTTAAAAAAAAAAATTAGTTTTTAGCCTTTTCCATTTCTTCAGTTTTTGCATCAATTCTATTAATTGTATACATAGGGGCAAATTTTAATTTTAAAACAGCTATTTTTCTGTTATCCGCAGAAGTAAGACCTTCTTTTTCAACAGTGTTTTTTCTGCTATCAAGTGCTTCATACATTAATTTAATTTCGTCCCAATCTTCACGAGAATAAGAATCTTTGTTGTTTTGCGCAGCATTTACAAATTGATCATAAACAGCAAGAATATTATTTTTGTTTACCCAACTAAAATTCATATCATCTCCAATTTTACCTTCTCCAAACAATGTACTTCTCAATAGTTGTTTTGAATTAGCTATGGCTTCTGCTTTCATGTCAGCTTCCATTTGAACTTGTATAGCTTCATAGGTTGCTTTACTTGCGTCAATTTTCGCCTGAGCTTTTTCTTTTTCTTTTAAATTTTCTAATGCTACTTCAGCTTCAGTAACTTTTACTTGATATGAATCATTAATAATGCTCCAATTTGCTTTTGTATCTGCGGCTTCAATTTTACTAATTGAATCTACAAATACACTATAGTCATTTACTGATTTCTCAGCCGCTGTAATTTTTTCATCTTTACAAGATGCAAATACTAGGGAGATTATTGCCACTCCTAAAAATAAATTTATTTTTTTCATTTTAATGGATTTTATATATTATTCAAAATTAGTTATTATGCTTAGTAAATTTTATATTACGTTTTAAAGGGAAATGTTTCTTTTAAAATCTATAACCTACTGTAGCTTGATACCACATGTTTTTATAACGAGGTGTTGTTGATCCGCCATCTCCATCATTGGTTTGAGTATCCCATCCTGCTCTAACTCCTAAAACTAAATTGGAGATGTCTATATCTACACCTCCTACAATGCACAAGGTGTTTTTTCTAATATTATCATTATCAAATTGTTGCTCTTGAGAGCCATTAGAAATTGCAGAAGTAAACTCATTTTTATCACTTAATAAATAAGAGAATTGAGGTCCCGCCATAACTGAAATTAAAGGAGTAGGTCTAAACGCTACGAACAAAGGCACATCAAGATAATTAGTAGTGTGAGTATAGCTGTAATCAGTTCCTAACAAGGTTCCTGAACCTTTAAAACCCTTTTGTGAGAATAAAACTTCGGGCTGTATCGCAAAAAGAGTACCTAATGGAACCGTAACAAACGCTCCAACGGCTAAGCCCAATTTTCCATCAGCAACAAAATCTTCAGAATTACTGTCATATACATTGGAATAATTTGCTCCAATTTTAGCACCTAATGTTAGTTCGTCTCTTCTATCTATTCCTGTCTGAGCGTTTATGGTATTGATAAATCCAAAAGCTGCTAGTGTAATATAAAATATTTTTTTCATCTTGTTGTGTTTTTAAACTCTTTTGAGTTGATTAATTTTAACTTGTTTTAAAAATTTAATGTTATTAAATTACATTACAAAGTTGAAATTATTTAAGTGCTAAAATGTTACATTTTTATTGATTTAACTTACATAATTCACACATAACTATTGTGTGTGTTGTAATGTGTGTTATTTAGATTTTTAATTTATTTCCGCTCATCCTTTATTGCTGGTCGAAGCCAATCACAAATTTGAATGTTGTTGATTGTGTTACCTTTTTTAACGCTAAAAGTAATTAACGAATGGTCTTTACAATCAACAGTTAATCCGCAAGGAACTGCCTGTGTAAAACCACCGTTTGCAATAATGGATTTATTGTTGTTATCGACTAAAACTTCCTGAACGGTATAGGCAAATGCTACATAATTTCCTTCTGGAATTTTTTTAAATTTAAAAGTCTTTTGATTTTCTCTGATGTTCAAAGAATTTATTTTACCAGTTTCTTTATTTTTCACATAAACTGTCATTGCTGGAATATAATCGGAAGGATAACACACAGTTCCCTTTACAGTTCCTGTTGTACTACTGCAACTCGTTAGTAAAATAGCAGATAAAAATAAGAATGTAATTGAATTTTTCATAGTTAAGATACTGTTTATGGAATTTTTAAATAATGCTCTTCATTTTATATTTGAAAATTTCTCTCTTGTAAAAAAGAGATGCAACAAAGTTGAGCATTTTAAAATAAAATTGTGTTACATAACTTTAACCAAAAGTTGTATAATTCACACGTTTAAATTGTAATCTATATTTTATAGTCAGTATCTTTTTATAGCTAATTATTTATAGAAGAATAATAAATTAGGTCAATTTACTTGTTGGTTTTAAAATAAAAGACACTTATAGCATATAGAATTTACACAATTATTAAGAATCGTTAAAAGTTTAAAGTTTAACCGCGCTTTAACGTGTTAAAACCTTACTTTGTAGTATTTTTACAAATCACAAAATGTTTTTTATGACACAATTCACATTACTAATAGCCAGTATCTACGGAGGACTTTCCGTTTTATTTGGAGCTTTTGGTGCCCACGCATTAAAAAAAATATTGACAGAAGAACAATTAAAAAGCTTTGAAACGGGTGTTAAATACCAACTATACCACGCCCTCGTGTTGTTGATTATTGGGTTCCAATTTCCATTAGAAACAACTTCTGAAAGATGGATGGTGTACTGTTTTATTATTGGAACGTTCCTATTTTCATTCAGCATTTATGGTTTGGTTATTTCTTTAGCAAAAAACAAGAAAATAAAAATCTTAGGACCTATTACACCATTGGGTGGTTTATTGCTTTTGATGGGTTGGAGTTTATTGACATACAACATACTTCAACACTAAATTCATTTACCTTTACTTATTTCAATGGAAATCCCTTTTAATAAATTACAGTCCGAATTAATACAAAACGTATCATTTTGGCTTGAAACGGTTTTTGATAAGGATCAACTTATATTATTTCCTGAAGTGTCTATTTTTGGAACTCCAAATACTTCTGTAAATACTGGTTCTATGTACATTAGTAGAATATTGTTCGGAGCAAGTAGCGCTTTTAAACTTATAAAAAATGAAGATTATTTAAAACTCGCAACACAAAGTTTTATAAAACTTCAAGAATTTCAACATCCAAAAGGCGGTTATTATTGGGCTAAAACCAGTACTTCAACTATTTTACACGATGCGGACAATACGTGTATGGCACAAGCTTTCGCGTTGTATGGTTTGGTTGCTTATGCTAAAATAAACCCTTCCAAAGAAGTTGATATTGCCATTGAAAACCAATATAATTTCATCCAAAACACCTTAACTGACACTGAAAATGGTGGCTTTATAGATGGTTTTAAGGAAGATTGGACGCTTGGTAAAAACCCAACAAAAGCACTAGGAACTCATATTCATTTATTAGAAGCTTTTGTGAGTTTGTATGAATACAACAATGATAAAAATTTAGTTCCTAAAATTGAAGCG
>JAGPIQ010000234.1 GCA_018054895.1 Lutibacter sp.
AAATACTAAAACTATTAAACCGAATAAAGTACACGCTATTCCCCAAAACTTAAATAGCTGATCTTTCAACCTGTTTTTTTGAATGCTATTCATATTTTTCTTGGTATTTTTTTCTGATTCTATAACTTAGTGTATTCAACAAAAAGGTAAACACAAATAAGGTAATTCCTGCCGCAAATATGGTTCGGTATTCAATGGATCCGTGTTGCACATCACCTAAACTCACCTGAACAATATATGCTGTAATCGTTTCCACAGGAACCGTTGGATCAAATGTTAAACGTGGTTGTTGCCCTGCTGCTACCGCCACAATCATTGTTTCACCAATAGCTCTTGAAATAGCCAAAATAATGGAAACTATAATTCCTGATGAAGCTGCTGGAACCACCACTTTAAAAGCGGTTTGCAGTTTTGTTGCTCCCATTCCGTAAGATGCTTCTCTTAGCGCTTTTGGTACTGCCTGTAAAGCATCTTCACTAATAGAAGAAATAAAAGGAATGATCATAACTCCCATTACCAAACCAGCAGAAAGCGAGTTAAAACCCGATAAATTGGGAATAATTTGTTGTAAATATGGTGTTACAACTATCAATGCAAAGAAACCATAAACCACTGTTGGCACTGCCGCTAATAATTCTAATGCTGGTTTTACTGTTTTCCGAAAACTTTTAGGTGCATATTCGCTTAAATAAATACTAATAGTTAAACCTATCGGTAACGCTACGGATATTGCAATAAACGAAGTAAGTAATGTACCCGATAATAGAGGTAAAATACCATAATGTTTATCCGTAAATAAGGGTGTCCATTGTGTATCTGTTAAAAAATCAAATAAAGAGACTTCTTTAAAAAAGCTGATAGCTTCAACAGCCAACACTAAAACAATTCCTATGGTAACTGCAATGGTAATTAAAGCACTTGATAACAGTGATTTTTCTATTGCAAATTCTTTTATTTTACGCATCAAAATATGTGTTTAAATAAAGCCAGATGCAATTGTGGGGAAATACATCTGGTTATAATTTTTCCTTTTCACTATTTGTTTTGCTCCACAAAAGCTTTAAAACTTTCTTTTTGCTTTGCGTATAATTCTGATGGCAATGGAATGTAACCTACATCTTCTGCTAATTCACCAGCATTGTCAATATAGAAATTTACAAATTCAACAACTTCAGGAGATTTGATAGAAGTACTATTTACATACACATATAAAGGTCGAGATAATGGCTTATACGAACCGTCTTTTACAGTTTCTAAGGAAGGTTTTACCACCTTTTCACCATTATGTACACCAACTAATGTTAATTTGTCTTTGTTTTCAGCATAGTACGCTAACCCGAAGAATCCAAGCGAGAATTTATCTCCAGCAATTCCTTGTACTAAAACGTGGTCGTCTTCACTAGCTGTAAAATCGCCTCTACTTGAACCACTTTCACCTACAATTGCTTCTGTAAAATAATCATAAGTTCCTGAAGCAACACCAGGTCCAAATAAATGAATTTCTTCATTTGGCCATTCTGGACGAATTTGATTCCATTTCATAATTTTTCCTTGTGCTGATGGTTCCCAAATCATTTTTAATTCTTCAACCGTAAAACTGTCAACCCACGTATTTTCAGGATGCACTAAAACTGCTAAACCATCATAAGCCACTTCTAGCTCTAAATATTTAATGTTATTTTCTTCACAAGCCTCAATTTCTTTATCTTTAATTGGACGTGAAGCATTTGAAAGATTTGTTTCACCTCGTGAGAATTTTTTAAAACCACCACCTGTTCCTGAAACTCCAATAGTTACATTTACCTTTGGTTGAACAGCTCTAAATTCCTCAGCAATAGCTTCGGTGATTGGAAATACCGTACTTGAACCATCAATACTAATTGTACCTGATAACTCTTCCGTTCCTTCTTGTTTTTCTTTTTTGTTTCCGCAAGCACCTAAAACAAAGGCTACGGATAAAATAAATACTAGTTTTTTCATGATATGTTTTTGTCAAAAAATTTATACTGCAAATAACAGCACCGCTTGTTAAGTAGCAGTTACTTAAACATAAAGAAAAGGGTATTATAAGGTAAATTTAATGTTAACAGTAACAATTATGAAGCGAAAAACCGCTAAAACTAAAAGCTTCAACGGTTTTTCAAAAAGAATAAATCAAGGTTTTTTATATTTTATTTGAAGTGTTTTTCACCTTCAACTGCTTTTTCTTTTTTCGTTTTTCCTTTCATATTAAAGGCATAAGAAACACCAAGTTCAGCAATCATACCTTCTCTGTAATAATCGGTAACTTGGTAAAAAATTTGTTCGTTTTGGTTGTTATACGCATTGGTGTCTAAACCTTCCACATTGTTTTGGAAAATATCCAATACTCTTAATGAAAAATCCCAGCCAGCTAAATTTTTAGGCTTGTAGTTAAATGCTATGTTTGATGATGAAAATTGATCATTTCTTCCTTGTGAAGTAATAGATCTCGATTTAATATTATAATCAATATTAAACTTTAATTGTGAAGTTAAATCTAGATTTAAATTCCCTTTCAAACTCCAATTTGTACTGCTATTATCCACAGCATATCCAAAAACATCACCTTTAACAGTATAGTTATATAACGATCCTCCTACAAATAATTTTGCAAATGAACTTGCATATACTGTTGCGTTTAACTCCGCTCCAACAGCTGTAGAATTTCCAGCATTTGTATAACTTCTAATTAAAACGTCTTCATTTAAAATACTGTAAACTGCTGGATTTTGAACGTTTGTAGTTGTTGTATTTACTCGGAATACCGCATTTTCAGTTCCTCTATAAAAACCTGTTAAACTAATATTGTTTTTACCAATTTTAG
>JAGPIQ010000111.1 GCA_018054895.1 Lutibacter sp.
ACTTTAGGTAACATTCTAAATACGTCATCCAATCTATCTAATGAATCCATTGCTTTTAATTGATTTACCAAGTTAGATAACATACCTCCTGGAGTTTGATGTAAAATTACATTCGTATCAATAATTGCATATTTAGGACTATTGTCTAAGTGCTTGTATTTAGGAATTACTTTTTCCATTTGAGCACTAATATCCGTTAGTTTTTTAATATCTAAACCAGTATCTCTATTTGTACCCAATAATGAAATTACTAAAGGCTCAATTGCAGCGTGTGAAGTTCGGTAAGCGTATGGAGACATACAAGTATCTACAATATCAACTCCAGCTTCAATTGCTTTAAAAATTGCTAAATCACCCATACCTGAAGTAAAGTGTGTATGCAAGTTTAAAGGAATATCTGTAATTTTTTTAAGTTCAACAACTAAGTTATAAATATCATAAGGAGCAATTAAACCAGCCATATCTTTAATACAGATAGAGTCAACTCCAAATTCCATTAATTCTTTTGCTTTGTTTAAATAGTAATCAATATTATAAACATCACCACCTAATCTTGGTTCCGTTAAGGTATAACAAATAGTTCCTTGGAAATGTTTACCATTACGTTTTACAACTTTAGCAGCAGTTTCAAAATTTCTATAATCATTTAATGCATCAAAACATCTAAAAATATCCATTCCGTTATCACAAGAACGTTGCACGAAGTTTTCAACAACATCATCTGCATAATTTCTATATCCAACAACATTTTGTCCTCTTAACAACATAAAAAATGGTGTTTTAGGCATATATTTTTTAAGCGTTCTTAAACGTTCCCATGGATCTTCACCCAAATATCTGTGCATCGTATCAAACGTTGCACCACCCCAAGTTTCAATAGCGTGAAAACCTACTTCATCCATTTGCTCAGCAAAAGGAATCATATCTTCAGTTCTACCTCTAGTTGCAAATAAAGATTGGTGTCCGTCACGGAAACTTAAATCTTGGATTTTAATTGGATTTTCGGCTTTTGGTCTGTCTGCGCTATAATCCATTTTGGTCATAACTAACGACCCGTGTTTATCATATATCATTGTTCGTTAATTTTATATTAGTTAATTCTTACTCCTATTGTTTTCCCTTTTCTAAATAGAAATTCTCTATCATTCATTCTTCTATTCATTCCCATTTTGTACCAGCTATTTTCAACTACTACTTTTTCGTTATCTTCTTCCATTTGAAGAAAAAGTGATACTGCAATTGCTGCTGCTCTTTTCTTTTTTTCTAATAATTCCATACTATTAAATTTTTATTGAGGGATATTTCCGTGTTTTTTAGCTGGTACTAATTCTATTTTAGAGCTTAAAGCTTCTAAAGCAGCAATTAATCGCTCTCTTGTTTCACTTGGTAAAATTACTTCATCAATATAACCTCTTTCAGCGGCTAAATAAGGAACACCAAATGCCTCTTCGTATTCAGCAATTTTTTCTTGTCTTTTAGCGTCGCTATCTTCAGCTGCAGCAATTTCTTTTTTATAGGTTGAAATAACTTCTACAGCTCCTTTAGCACCCATTACTGCAATTTCAGCAGTTGGCCAAGCAAATACCATATCAGCACCTAAATGTTTAGAACTCATAGCAACATAAGCACCACCGTAATCTTTTCTTACAACCACTGTAAATTTAGGAACAGTAGCTTCTGAATAACTCCATAATAATTTAGCTCCGTGTCTGATAATACCATTCCACTCTTGGTGAACTCCTGGTAAATATCCTGGTACATCTACAAACGTTATAATAGGAATATTAAAAGCATCACATGTACGGATAAATCTACTAATTTTATCAGAAGCATCAATATCTAAACAACCTGCTAAATAACTAGGTTGGTTTGCAATAATACCTACTGAACGATTATTTAATCTACCAAAACCTACAATACAGTTTTCAGCAAAATGTTCGTGTACTTCATAAAAATGACCAGCATCTAATACTTCTTCAATAATTTCCTTCATATTATAAGGAACTTTTGAATCGTCTGGAATAATAGTATCTAATAGATCACAAGATCTTTTTGGATCATCACCCATTTCTAATATTGGAGTCATTTCCATATTATTATTTGGTAAATAATCTAACAATTCTCTAATTTGTTCAATACAATCTGCATCACTTGCACACGCAAAATGTGCATTTCCACTTTTTGAATTGTGAACCATTGCTCCACCCAATTCTTCAAAAGTAGTTTCTTCACCAGTCACTGTTTTAATTACATAAGGACTGGTAATAAACATATGACTTGTTTTTTCCACCATAAAAATGAAATCCGTCATAGCTGGAGAATACACTGCTCCACCAGCACAAGGGCCCATAATTGCTGAAATTTGAGGAATAACTCCTGATGCGCGTGAATTTCTAAAGAAAACATCTCCGTAACCTTTTAACGCATCTACACCTTCTTCAACTCTTGCTCCTCCTGAATCATTTAATCCAACAACTGGTGCTCCAGCTTTCATTGCTAAGTCCATAATTTTACAAATCTTAGTTGCGTGCATTTCTCCTAACGCACCACCACCTGAAGTAAAATCTTGTGAAAAAGCAAAAACAGTTCTACCGTTTACCAAACCATGACCTACAATTACACCATCTGAAGAAATTTCTACATTCTCCATTCCGAAATTAACAGATCTGTGTTTTACTAAGGTATCAATTTCATAAAAACTATCTTCATCAAATAATAATTTTATACGCTCGCGTGCACTTAACTTTCCTTTGGCATGATGTTTTTCTAATCTAGCCTCACCTCCCATAGCTTCAGCCTTTTCACGTCTAGCTTTTAAATAGGATATTTTATCTTTAACACTCATAATTATATCTCTTTTAAATTTTTATTATTTTACTTAATTCTTGTTTATGTAACAATTGTGTAACAAAGGTACGGATACCCTTAAAAAATAAACTGATAAACATCAGGTTTTTTTAGTTATTAAAAAAAACAATAATTATGTTTTTTTGTTTATTTTAGAATATTACGCAATATATTTTAAATTTTTCACACTATTTATACATATATTCTTTATAAAAGATAATTATTTTAAACATTCATCAATATTGTTATTCTTAAAAAATTAATATAATATTACCCTTTGGCAACCAATTTCGACTCCTTTTTCTTCATTTTTTTGCCTAAAAATCGCTATTTACAACGATTTCGAATCATACAAACTTTTTATTTATATAGCAAAAAAAATCGTTTATTTTTTTTTAAAAAAAACTTTGATTTTATGAAATTCATCGTCTTTAAGCACTTTTACACTGCTTAACAATTAAGAAAACAGCACTATTTACACCATAAAATAAAATTTCATTATTTAAAACTGTTCTAAATATTGCATTTAAAATGAATCTTTTATAAATAGGTAAAATTCACAAAGCTATATTTAGTATTTTTATCGAATTTTTAAATTTACACTATAAAATGACTACCCAAAATTCAAAACAAATTGACTTATCAAATCCAATGAAACGACTAATTGTTGGTATCCAATTTTTATTTGTTGCATTCGGCGCAACAGTTTTAGTTCCGTTGTTAATAGACATTGACCCTTCTGTGGCTTTATTTACTGCTGGCGTTGGAACGCTTATTTTTCACTTTATAACCAAAGGAAAAGTCCCTGTGTTTTTAGGAAGCAGCTTTGCTTTTATAGCTCCTATTATTGCTGCCACTAAAATTTATGGATACCCAGGTACTTTGGGAGGAATTATTGCTGTTGGTTTGGTGTACGGAATTGTTTCAGGAATTATTAAATTATGGGGATTGCGAGTTATCGAAAAAATATTTCCACCAGTTGTGGTTGGCCCAGTAATTATGATTATTGGATTATCCTTAGCTTCTGCAGGTGTTGATATGGCTCAAAATAATTGGTTAATTGCTATTGTTGTTTTAGCGACAGCCATAATAGTAGTCTCTTTTTCAAAAGGGTTATTAAAATTAATTCCTATTTTTATTGGTATCGCTGTTGGTTATATTGTTTCTATAATTACTGGCTTGGTTGATTTTTCAAGTGTAAACGAAGCGGCTTGGTTTGCTTTACCACAATTTACAACGCCTGTATTTAGTTGGGGAGCTATCTTATATATGATACCTGTTGCCATTGCCCCTATTATTGAGCATATTGGAGACATGTACGCCATTGGAGGCGTTGCCGAAAAAGAATTTGTTAAAGACCCAGGACTGCATAGAACATTATTAGGTGATGGTATTGCTACTGCTTTTGCAGGTTTTTTAGGTGGACCACCAAACACTACCTATTCAGAAGTTACAGGTGCTGTTGCGCTTACTAAAATTACAGATCCAAGAGTGTTGCGAATTGCAGCGGTTACTGCCATTGTGTTTTCATTAATTGGAAAAATTAGCGCTGTGCTAAAAACGATTCCTGCTGCGGTTTTAGGTGGAATTATGTTATTATTATTTGGAATGATCGCAAGTATTGGTATTAAAACGTTAATTGATGCGAAAACAGATTTTTCAGCTACTAGAAACCAAGTTATTGTTTCTATAATTTTAACTGTTGGAATTGGAGGTGCTTCCATAGGTTACGGAAACTTTTCATTAGCTGGAATTGGTTTAGCTTCCATAGTTGGTGTGTTTTTGAACTTGGTTTTACCGAAAGCAGAAGAAACTAAAAAGGAAGCTTAATTGATTTTGATTTTATCATAAAACAAAAAATCCCGATAGAATTTCTATCGGGATTTTTTTTGTTTTGTAACTTATAAATAGTTTTCTATTCCTCTTCGTCTTCAGGAGCTCTATTCATTTTCTTTGCTTTTCTGCTTCCTTCATACATATCATAACGCACATAAATACAGTCTAAATCTCCGTTTTTCATCGGGATTCTTCTGGAAGTTTTTAATCCTACGTGTTTAATAGCTTCAATATTAGAAGTAATAAACCACACGGTTGAACCAGGATACCCACTTTTTAAGGTATCACCAATATTTTTATAAAATGCTTGCATATCAATATCCAAACGCTCTCCATACGGTGGGTTAAATAAAATGGTAGTCTGCCCAAAAACTTCTTTCATAGAATTGAAAAAGTTAACGTGGTGAATTCCTATAAACTCACTTAAATTAGCATTTTCAACATTGTCTTTTGCTTTTTTAACTGCTGAAGGTGCTTTATCAAAGCCCATAATTTTAAAGTGTGAACTTCTAATTTTTTTCAACAGCGACTCTTGAATGGTAAAAAACAACTCTTCATCATAATCTTTCCATTTTTCAAAACCGAATTCCTTTCTATTGATGTTTGCCGGAATATTATTAGCAATCATAGCGGCTTCAATTAAAATAGTACCCGAACCACACATGGGATCAATAAAATTACAATCGCCTGTATAGCCCGATAATAATACCAAACCAGCTGCTAATACTTCATTAATTGGCGCAATATTCGTAGCACTTCTGTACCCACGCTTGTGCAATGAATCTCCTGAACTGTCTAAAGAAACGGTACATAAATCGTTCAAAATATGTACGTGTATTTTTAAATCGGGAAACTTTACATCCACATTTGGACGTTTATGGTATTTATGACGAAAATAATCGGCAATAGCATCTTTCGATTTTAATGAAATATAATGTGAGTTGGTCGTAAAATTTTTAGAATTTACTACTGCTCCAATAGCAAAAGTACTATCCACATCCATTTCACGCTCCCAATCTATTGTTTGTAACTTTTTATATAAATCGTCTTCATCCCCCACTTTAAAACGTTTTATAGGTTTTAAAATTCTAATAGCAGTACGCAACGCCATATTTGCTTTATACATAAAACCTTTATCTCCAGAAAACGACACATTTCGGACACCTACTTCAACATCCTGTGCTCCTAGTTGCTTTAATTCTTCGGCTAAAACTTCTTCTAAACCAAAAATTGTGGTGGCAACCATTTTAAATTCACGACTCATAAATTAATTATTTTTGCAAAAGTACTCAAATAATAGGTTTTAAGGATGAAGATTGAAAATTTAAAAGTAAATAGCCCTAAAAATAGCCACTGTAAAAAAACAAATCCTTATTTTTGCAGTCATTTTAAAAATTATGAGTAAAAAAGACGATTGGTTTGCATCTTGGTTTGATACCAGCTATTACCATACTTTATATAAGCATAGAGATTATAAGGAAGCCGAAGGTTTTGTACAAAATTTAGTGCGGTTTTTAAAGCTAACTAAGGATTCATTATTATTAGATTTAGCTTGTGGCAAAGGTCGCCACTCCATTTATTTAAACCAGTTAGGTTATAATGTTATTGGGGCCGACTTATCTAAAAACAGCATTCAAAAAGCAAAAAAACACGAAAATGAGCGTTTAAAATTTGAAGTCCACGATATGCGTGATGCTTTTGATACAAAATTTGATGCTATTTTTAACTTGTTTACAAGTTTTGGTTTTTTTGATGATGATGCAGAAGATATTCATATTTTACAAAACATTAAAAATGGTTTAAAACCTGGAGGTGTTGCTATTATTGACTTTATGAATGTTAAAAAAGTAGTTGCCAATTTGGTCCCAACTGAAATTCTTTTAATTGATGGTATAGAATTCCACATAACGCGTTATTTAGAAAATGGATTTATTGTAAAAGAAATTAATTTTAATGCTAACGGAACGCACCATACCTACTTTGAAAAAGTAAAATATTTAGATTTAGATAAAATAAATGTGTATTTATCTTCCGTAGGTTTTAAAATTAAGCATATTTTTGGCGATTACCATTTGGATAGTTTTTATGAAAAAACTTCAGATCGTTTAATTTTAGTTTTAGAATGACATATATAGCACTTATTTTATCGGTTTTAGTAGGAATGTTGATTGTTTTTGGGTTAAAACCAGGTAACAAAACGGTGCAACTATCGCTTGCGTTTAGTGGGGCGTATTTACTTTCAATTACCATTTTACATTTATTACCTGAAATCTATAGTTCGCATGATAACAGCAATGGTGGCTTATTTATTTTATTGGGATTGCTATTACAACTTATTTTAGATTTTTTTTCGAAAGGTGCTGAACACGGACATATACATGTGCAAGAAAACACGCAGTTTCCTTGGGCGTTATTTATAAGTATTTGTATTCACGCTTTTATGGAAGGTATTCCGTTGGCACACAACCATCATCATGAATTTTTACTTTGGGCAATTGTAATACATAAAGTTCCTATTGCTATTATTTTAGGTACCTTTTTTGTAAAATCAAATATTCCAAAAATGAATTCAATTTTGTTTTTGTTAATGTTTTCATTAATGTCTCCGTTAGGAAGTTTAGCTGGTGAAAATATTACGTTTCTTACCACGTATAAAACGGAAATAACCGCCATCATTATTGGTATATTTTTACATATTTCAACCATTATTTTATTTGAAACTTCAAAAGACCATAAGTTTAATTTACTAAAGTTTATTGCTATTTTAGTAGGTATGGCTGTGGCTTATATGGTTTAGAGGGTATTGGTTGTTAGTTGTTGGTTATTAGTTGCTGGTTCTTGGTTTTAAAATTATTGTCTTTTTTATGAAGTAATTATGTTGTATTTTTGATTAGCTATGCTATGAAAAAAATATACCTATGACATTACCACTTATTATATTAAAGAAAGTTAAACATAAAAACGAGCTCCGTTTGGTGTTAATTTTCAAATACAATCAATCATTTATTAATTTTTTAAAAGATACAGGAATCTATTTCTGGAGTAAAACCTTAAATGCTTGGCATACTGATTTTTCATCTGAAAATATTCAACATTTAAAAACTGCTTTTAAAGATAAAGCCACTTTTAAAATAGATAACACCATAAATGAAGCAATAATTGTAAAACCTATACGTGAACAACGTGTAATTTCCGAAGAAAACAAAAACGTTATTCGCCAATTTGTAAAATATTTACAGGGCAAACGCTATAGTGAAAGTACTATAAAAACCTATTTTACTTTTGTGGCTGATTTTTTTCATTATATGAAAAGCAAACCTATTGTCGATTTTTGCAATAGAGATGTAGAACTATTTATTGAAGATGTTTTTGTGCCTAAAAACATGAGTATTAGCACGCAACGACAATTAATAAGCGCCATAAAATTATTTAAAGCATTTTACCCAAAATGCAACATTGACGACCTTAAATTAACACGACCACGGAAAAGTTTGATACTACCCACTGTTTTGTCCAAAGAACAAATAATAGACTTATTGCGCTATACAAAAAATTTAAAACACCGTGCCATTTTAGCAATGATTTATAGTGCTGGCTTGCGAATTAGTGAATTGTTAAATTTAAAATTAAGCGAAATTGATGTTGATAGACGGCAAATACTTGTTAAAAATAGCAAAGGAAGAAAAGATAGAATTGTAATATTGGCAGAAAGTTTTATTCCTTTATTAATGAATTATGTAACAAGTTACAATCCAAAAACATTTTTTGTTGAAGGTGCTGAAGGGAAAAATTATAGTCCGGAAAGTATCCGAGCGTTTTTAAAAAGATCGTGTATGTATGCAAAAATAAACAAACGCGTTACACCACATACGTTGCGCCACAGTTACGCTACACATTTACTTGAAAACGGAATTGATTTACGTTATATTCAAGAATTATTGGGCCACGCAAAACCAGAAACCACTATGATTTATACGCACGTTAGCAAAAAAGATTTATTAAAAATTGAAAGTCCGTTAGATCTTGCCTTAAAAGGGTTGAATGAAGCCAAAAACAAGATTGAAAATACACGATTATCGGGTAATTATTAATGGAGAAGTGAAACTATTTAATAAAAACTAAACATATTTTTATAGAATACTGTAACTATTTATAGTAAAAAAAATATTTTAAAATTTGAAATAATAAAAGAGTAATCACTATTTTTTATATATTTGAAGTATAACTTTTAGGAGTTATTTAAAAAAAATTGTAAAACCAAAAACAGAAGATAAAACTACGTTTATCCGGAAAATATTAACCATAAACAGTTAGTATTGTTTTGATATAACCAGTTAGCACACATAATAATAAAAAAAACCGAGAGACATTGGCAAAGATAGAGTTTGAAAATAAAAGTTTCTGTTTTACAGGTGGATTAGCTGAGTTAAAGCGAACACAAGCTGAAAGAGAAGTGAGAGCTCGTAATGGACTATCTCAGAAAGTAATAAAT
>JAGPIQ010000112.1 GCA_018054895.1 Lutibacter sp.
TAAAATCCATAATTCTTGGAGTAGGATCAATTTCTAAGCAATAATAAGGATCTAAATTAGCATCTGTTCTAAAAAAAAGCTCAACTCTATCCGAATTTCCAATGCTGTTTACCGAGTCATCTTTTGTATTAATATGAACTTCATTATCATAAACCTTAAAACAAAAAAACAGATTTTCTGAATCATAAAGTGCTTTAAATTCTATTTTTTTCACAGGCTCGCTATCCCAAGCTGAAACGAAATCAGTTAAAATAGTTGCATTTTCCCAAAAAGGACTATCGCCTTTCCCGGTTAGTATTAATGTGTCTTTTTTAATACAATTAACGTTGTAACTTTTCATTTTATTCAATATTTAAAAATCTATTTTATTCATCCAACTTTCCGCTAATTTAGGCCAAGTTTCAGCCGCAACATTCCCTTTACGCATACCATAACCATGACCTCCTTTTGATAAAAAATGAAATTCAAACGGAACATTTTTCGCTTTTAATGAATTTGCCAGTACCCAAGCGCTATTTGCATAGAAATCATATTCAGTTCCAAAAATAAACATTGAAGGTGTATTTTTATGTATTTAAAGTTCAGGTCTTAAAATTCCATTTATACCAGTATCCATCCAAATATGCTGGATAAATTAATATCGTAAAATCTGGTCTACATGAAACAGCATTTATTTTGTTAATTTGTAATAAGTACCCTTATTAAATAAAGTGCTTGATTTTACACATAGCTTTGCGCCTGCAGAAAAACCCAAAACACCAATTTTTAGGGGATTTATTTGATATGTATTGTGGATGAATTGTAGCAAGTGAAAAATTACTCACTTTTTAAATTTTAAATGGCTTAAATTATTATAACCTTTAGGCTACTCTACTGTTTTTAAAATACTTTCTAATTAAAAATAAACCACTTCAAAAATAGCTAATGGAGCTCCTTCTCCAGCACTAAGACTCAGAATTTCACCATTAATAGAATAATTATTGGCCTGTTGGAATACTTTCAAATAAGCACTTTCATCAACATCAACATCTGGACATGCTTTTAAAGTCATTGCCATATTTTCATTTATTGAAATACGGTTTCCTGATTTTAATTCATACTGTCCATTAAACTGATTACAACCTGCAAAACCCGAAATTGTTCCATCACTTCTCAATATAAAATAATGCTCTCTTTCTTGATTAGCTGCCATTTCTATAGTGTTATCACCTATTTTTTTAAGCTTCCAATATTTATTTACAACTTCATTATCATTCATACTATAAAATGTAGCTAATGGCGCTCTGCGACCAATATTTAGCTGTAACGCTCCGTTTACAATTGTAAAATTATCTGTTGTATTCAATAACTCTAAAACTTGACTTTCCAGCGCCATATCTGTTTCTGAACAAGCCATACGAGTAGTTACTAACTGACTAAATTTAATTTGACTTTCATTTTCAATAATATAATTACCTATTAGTTGATTGCAGCCTATAAAACCATTTACCTTATTATTTTTCATTAGTTCTATATAAATTGGACGTTCTCTAGATATTTCTTTGCCATCGATAACACTTAATTCCCACTTTTTATGTATTTCGTTTTTTTCTGTTTTCTCTACATTTTTACCTGTTCCACAGCTTATTAAAATCGCTAAAACTACAATGCTTATTATATATTTCATATTTTTATGTTTTTATTATTTAAAAAGAGTATAATCGATTCACTTTTTATTTAACACTTAGCAAGTCACCCTCTTTTCAGTTTAATTGCCTATAAAAGTTGATAACTTCAATAATTAAGCCAAAAGCACCTTCTAAATCTTATTTTTATATTTAGCGATTGTACCTCTTCAATTTACAACTAAAATTAGCACTATCTTAATTAAGTTTAAGCATCTAAAAGTTTGTGATTTCTTTAATAACAACTACTATATTAGTATCCATTTTAGTTGATATATTTGCCTGATTTTAAAATAATAATTCCTAATTTAAAAACAATACTTAAGTGACCTATTTTACTAAAAAAACAATTACAAAAACACTTAAAATAATTGGTGGATTTTTAATTTCAACCCTTGTATTTATTGTTATTTTCCCTATGTTATATCCAGATTATGTAACAGAAAAGGTAAAACAATTAGCAAACAATAATTTAAATGGAGAGCTTAGTTTTTCAAAAGCAAACCTTTCTTTTTTTAGTCATTTTCCCTCCTTAACATTAGACTTAGAAGATTTTTTATTGAAAGGTTCTGAGCCTTTTAAAAATGACACCTTAGTTTCTGCGGATCAAATTTCTTTAGGTATTGATGTAGGCCGCTTAATATTTTCAAAATCTGTAAATATTGATGGTATATATATTGATAAAGCTTTTGTGAATATTAAAGTTAATAAAAACGGAGATGCAAACTACAATGTATATATTTCAGATAATGAAGAAGTTGAAGACGTTGAAGAATCATCTACTAAAGTAAGATTAAGAAGTATCAACATTACCAATACACACATAACTTACAACGATGCATCAACAGATATTTTAATTGATGCTAAAGGTTTTAACTACATAGGAAAAGGGAAGCTAGACGAAGCTCTTTTCAGTTTACGTACCGAAGCTCAAATTGAATCTTTTGATTTTAAATTTTCAGGAGAACAATATCTTAAAAATAAAAAAGTAAACGCACAACTGATTACACAAATAAACACCAATTCATTATCGTTTATTTTCAACCAAAATAACTTAAAAATAAATCAATTACCAGTAGATTTTAAAGGAAAATTAGATTTTTTAAGCAATGGTTATGACCTTGATTTTGAAGTAAAATCGGAAAAAAGTCAATTGCATGATTTCTTTACAGCATTACCTCCTCAATATGTTAGTTGGTTAGAAAAAACGGATATCAAAGGAGAAACCGATGTATTCTTTTCATTAAAAGGAAAATATAGCGCTTCTGAAAATTTAAGCCCTGATATTGAATTTAACATGGCAATTAGAGATGGATTTGTAGCCTACAATAATGCTCCAGAACCAGCGAAGAATATTTATATGAATTTAAAAACGAAGCTTCCTTCTTTAGATACTAATAAATTAGAAGTGGCTTTAGATTCCATTTATTTCACTTTAGGAAAGGATTATTTTAGCGCGATTTTAAATGTAAAAGGATTAACCAATCCACTAATTGATACTAAAATAAAGTCAGAAATAGATTTAGAAAAATTACAAAAAACCATCGGAATTACTGGGTTCGATTTAAAAGGAAAACTTTCTGCGAATATTGTTTCAAAAGGCGTTTATAATAAAACACAACATCAATTCCCTATAACCAACGGTAATTTAGAAATCGTAAATGGCTATATAAAAACCGAATACTATCCAAACCCAATAAAAGACATCAACTTTAAAGGAACCATTTTAAACACTGGCGAATCTTTAGAAACGTTGAGCCTAAACATTCAACCCGCTTCTTTTTTATTCGAAGAAAAACCATTTCACTTAACGGCTTCGCTCAAAAATTTTAAAGATATAACCTATGATATTAAAGCCAAAGGAGAATTGGATATTGCTAAAATATACAACGTTTTTTCTCAAGAAGGATTGGATTTTGAAGGTTATGCAAACGCAGATGTTTCGTTTAAAGGAAAACAAAGTGACGCTACAAACGGCAATTATAACGCATTGGACAATAAAGGCACATTACAACTTAAAAATATAAAAACCACTTCCGAATATGTACCGCAGCCATTTGTAATTAATAACGGAATTTTCAAGTTCAATCAAGACAAAATGCATTTTACAAATTTTAACGCAACCTATGGATCTTCCAACTTTTTAATGAATGGCTATATGGAAAACGTTCTTAATTTTGTTCTTTCCGAAAATGAAATACTAAAAGGAAATTTCTCCGTAAATTCTAAGTATTTAAATGTGGATGAATTTTTAGCTTCAACAACACAAAGCGACGTAAAAAGTGAGGTTGAAGCAACTACAACTTCAACAAACACAGCAACAACGGGCGTCATAGTAATTCCTAAAATATTCAATTTTAATTTGAATGCCAACATAAAAAAAGTTGATTTTGAAGATTTAAAAATCGATAATTTAATAGGAAATATTAAAATAAAACAAGGTGAATTATCGCTTAACCAAGTAAATTTTGGAATTATAGGAAGCACTGCAACTATGAGCGCAACTTACAAAGATGAAGCGATCAATAAAGCTGCTTTTGATTTCTCCGTAAAAGCTGAAGATTTCGACATAAAAAAAGCATATACCCATATTAAAATGTTTAGAGAAATGGCTTCCGCAGCTGAAAATGCAGAAGGTATTGTATCACTTAATTATAAAATAAACGGAAAGTTAAATGGAACTATGGAACCTATTTACCCTTCGCTTGTTGGAGGCGGAACGCTATCTGTTAAAAAGGTAAAAATGAAAGGATTTAAAATGTTTAATAACATTAGCAAACAAACAGGAAACGATGCTTTTAAAGATGCTGATTTAGAAAAAATTAGTATCAATACCGAAATAAAAAACAACATTATTAACATAGAACAATTTCGTTTTAAAGTTGCCGGTTTTAGAACAAGAATTGAAGGGCAAACTAGTTTTGATAGCAAGCTAAATATTAAAATGCGTTTAGGCTTACCTCCACTTGGACTTATTGGAATTCCTATTAAAGTAACAGGGACTCAAGACAATCCAAAAGTGAACATTGGTAAAAAAACAGAAGATTTGGAAGAAACGGAATATGATGAAAACAGCACTCCTAAAACAGAATCCATTTTAAAACCTATAAATACCGTTGAAAAAGATTCTATATTAAATTAGGAATTCTATTTACATAAAAAAATTGTGTTGTATGTAATACAAACCTATATTTGCCCTCTAATTAAATTAATTTAACAATGAAATCTTTTTTCTCTATACTATTTGTTTGTCTATTCATATCTTGTAATAACGACAGTAACGACTCTCAACCTCAAACAGATGCGGATATTCAACAATATATAACTGATCATAATTTAACTGCTGTTAAAAGTGATTCTGGTTTGTATTATGTTATAACAACTCAAGGGACTGGAGCAAAACCAACCAGCACGTCAAGTGTTACAGTGGATTATAAAGGCTATTTTTTAAATGGAAAAGTATTTGATCAAAGCAGTGCTGCGGGATCTACATTCCCTTTAAACCGTGTTATTCAAGGTTGGACTGAAGGCATCCCTTACTTTAACGAAGGTGGAGAAGGAATCCTTCTAATCCCATATCAATTAGGGTATGGCATAAATAATTACAACGGAATTCCTGGAGGTTCGGCATTAGTTTTTGATATTAAATTACTAAAAGTAAATTAATATCAAAAACCATTTTTAGTACCAACTATTATTTAATAGAGGAAACAAATTCATCTACTGAATCGATTCCTTTATCAGTTAATTGCTTTATAAAAGCAGAACCAATAATTGCGCCTTTCGCATATTTTGTAGATTGGTTAAATGTTTCATTATTAAAAATACCGAATCCAACAATTTGCGGAGCTTTTAAATTCATAGCAGCAATTCTTTCAAAATAATCATTTTGCACAGAACCAAAGGTGTTTTTAGAACCTGTTACACTTGCTGAACTTACCATATAAATAAATCCGTTGGATAATTCATCAATAAATCGAATACGCTCTGTTGAAGTCTGTGGTGTAATTAAAAATACGTTTATTAAACCATATTTTTCGAAAGTCTCTTTGTAAAACTCATTGTATTCTTTTACAGGTAAATCTGGAATAATCAATCCATCAATACCTATTTCAGCACATTTTTTACAAAATGCTTCTACTCCATATTGCATCATTGGGTTAAAATACCCCATAATTAGTAATGGAATTGAAACGGTTTTTCGAATATCTTTTAGTTGATCGAACAACACTTCTGTGGTCATTCCATTGTTTAATGCAGTGGTTGAACTCGCTTGAATTGTAGGCCCATCCGCCAATGGATCACTAAATGGCAAACCAATTTCAATCATATCTACACCACTTTTTTCCAATTTTTCAATAATTGAAACGGTATCATTTAACGCTGGATATCCAGCAGTAAAATAAATAGAAAGCAGCTTTTTATCTTCTTGTAATTTTGTGTTTATTCTGTTCATTTTTCTAGTATTTAGTATTGAGAATTTAGTATTTAGTATTGAGAATTGATAAAAAAACATCTAATATCTCACTTCTAAAATCTAATATCTAATAGCTATTTTACAATTTAAAATATTTTATATAGGTATCTAAATCCTTATCACCTCTTCCTGATAAATTTAATACAATTACATCCTCCTTTTTAAACTTTTTAGTTTCAAAAACAGCCAAAGCGTGTGAACTTTCAATTGCTGGAATAATACCTTCTAATTGACACAGTTCCAATCCAGCTTTCATTGCTTCATCATCTGTTATTGAAATAAATTCTGCTCTTCCAGAATCGCATAAATGTGCGTGTAATGGTCCAACACCTGGATAATCTAACCCTGCAGAAATAGAATATGGCTCTGTAATTTGTCCATCTACTGTTTGCATTAACAAGGTTTTACTTCCATGAATAACTCCTTCTTTCCCCAACACACTTGTTGCCGCACTTTCTCCAGAATGCACTCCTAATCCAGCAGCTTCCACAGCAATTAATTTCACATCCTTATCATCTAAAAAATGATAAAATGATCCAGCAGCATTACTCCCTCCTCCAACACAGGCAATTACATAATCTGGATTTTCACGTTGCTCTTTTTCTAACAATTGGATTTTTATTTCTTCAGAAATAACCGATTGAAAACGAGCCACCATATCTGGATATGGATGTGGCCCAACTACTGACCCAATAATATAATGCGTATCAACAGGATTGTTAATCCAATCTCTAATAGCCTCATTAGTAGCGTCTTTTAAGGTTCTACTACCCGATAATGCAGGAATTACTGTTGCTCCTAACATTTTCATACGTGCTACATTTGGCGCTTGACGTGCAATATCAATTTCACCCATATACACAATACATTCAAGTCCCATTAAAGCACAAACCGTTGCTGTTGCAACACCGTGTTGCCCTGCGCCAGTTTCAGCAATAATTCGACTTTTACCCAAACGCTTCGCCATTAATATTTGTCCAATGGTATTATTAACTTTGTGCGCTCCGGTGTGACATAAATCTTCTCGTTTCAAGTAAATTTTAGTCCCGTATTTTTCCGATAAACGTTTCGCAAAATACAAAGGAGTTGGACGACCTACGTATTCTTTCAACAACTCATTAAACTCCTTTTGAAAAGCAGGTTCGTGCATTATTGATAAATAATTTAAGCGTAGTTCTTCTACATTTGGATGCAACATTTCTGGAATATAGGCTCCGCCAAACTTTCCATAGTATCCATTTTCATCTACAAAATAATTCATTATAAATTTTGTTTAAATTCTTTAATATCGTTAATATTTTTCAAGCCTGGTTCAATTTCAAAACCACTATTTATATCCAATCCAACACAGCTTTTGCTTTCTTTTTTCTGAAGAAATTCAGCAATTAAAGCAACATCATTTTTTGAAATTCCGCCACTTAATAAATATGGTTTTTCACCTTTATAGTTGTGCAAAATATCCCAGTTGAATTTTACACCATTTCCACCACGCTCTTTTCCTTTTGCGTCGAATATAAAATAAACGCAAGTAGTATCGAATTTTTCTGTTTGCGAAAAATCAAAATTTTCATCAACAGAAAAAGCCTTCATTATTCCCAATTGAAAAGATTCATTGGAAATATGCGCTTGCTTTTGAATTAATTCGTTGCAATATTCCGGAGATTCTTCACCGTGTAATTGCACATAATCTAACTGATGTTCCGCTACTAATTTTGACACATTTTCAATGCTTTCATTTACAAAAACACCTACTTTTTTAATATGTAATGGAATATCTACTTCTGGGAAATCTGTAACAAACCGCTTCGATTTATCATAAAAAATAAATCCCATAAAGTCGGGTTCCAAAGCTATTAAACTTTGAATATTCTCCGAATTTCGCATTCCGCATACTTTAATTTTCATTGTGTTATTCTTATTGAATTGTGTTTTTTCTGTAATTCCTTTTTTTAAACCTTTTTAACTGATTCAAAAATTATCAATTATCAATTGTCAATTGTCAATTTTAAAATCATCTAATCTGACTAATAAATTCTTGACAAGCAAAACCTGGATCTTCCGTTTTCATAAAGTTTTCACCGATTAAAAACCCTTGAAATCCATACTCTTTTAAGCCTGTTATAATTCTAGGGTCGCTAATTCCACTTTCAGAAACTCGGATACAATTTGAAGGAATATGACTCGCCAATTCAATAGAATGTTCCAAATCAACTTCAAAAGTTTTTAAATTTCGATTATTAATTCCAATAATTTTATTGTCTAATTCTATTTTATCAAGTTCCGCTTTGTTATGCACTTCATACAACACATCCAACCCTAAATCTTCCGCTAATTTACCGTAGTTTTTTAGTTCTTCTTTGGTTAAACACGCGGCAATTAATAAAATAACATCCGCTCCAATTGCTTTCGCTTCCACAATTTGATAGCCATCAACAATAAAATCTTTCCTTAAAATTGGAGTTGTGCTATTAATAACACGTGCTTCCACTAAATCCAACACATTTCCACCAAAAAAGGTATGATCGGTTAAAATGGATTGACAAGCTACATTAGCTTCTAAATACCCTCTGGTTACATCTTGGATAGTCGCTTTATCATTGATAATCCCTTTTGAAGGCGATTGTCTTTTAAATTCCGCAATAATTCCTGTTGAACCTTTATGAGTTAAAGCTTCCTTTAATGACAATGGCGTTCTTTTAAAACTTGGACTTTTTACCAATTTTTCAACTGAAATTTCGCTTTTAAACTTTGCGACTTCAATTTTTTTGTTCGCTATAATTTTATCTAAAATATTCATCTTACTATTAAATGATTTAAAAATTAAAAGATTTAAAACCCTTTCTATTTTTCATAATTCAAAATATCAATTGTCAATTATCAATTGTCAATTTCCTATTAACTTCCGTAAACTCTCCTTTGCTTTCAATCCTAACAATGAATTTTTAGCTTCTTCAAAAGCAATTTCAAAAGATTTAGTGGCATCAAAAGTCATTAATGCAAATGCGGCATTTGTTAACACTACATTATTTTGTG
>JAGPIQ010000113.1 GCA_018054895.1 Lutibacter sp.
GTATTAGGTGATATTATTGAAGTGTGTTACGCTTGGGAAATTGTAAACCCAAAAGGAGATAAAAAACAAATTGATGCTGTTATTGATGAAGCTATCGCTTCATTCGATTCTTTAATCGAAAAAGTAAACGTTAAAAAAGTAGAAGATAAAAAAGCACATTTTAAACAGATAAATGCTGATTTAGAAGCTACTGCAAAAGGGCTTTTAGCTAAAATCAATAATTTATAGTTTTTTTAAGATTTGAAGTTGAGAATTTATCGTTTTATGGGGTTTAATGTTGTACTTTAGTACAATAATTAACCATCTTAAACGTTATATGAATAACCACCAACTAAAATCTTTAAATATATGGCAAGAGCAATGTTTGAGTACACGGTAACGGTGCTTGAAAAAGTAAGCTTCAACACTGATTTATTTAAAAAGGAATTAGAAAAGGCAGTAAAAACCCTTCTACCTTATGAAATAAAAGAATTATATTATTGGCTAAGAGACTTTACGGTTAACAAACCAGAACTTTCTGGTTATTTAGCATTAGTACAAAATAAAAAAAGGAGCTTTTAAGCTCCTTTTTTACGTTGTAATGGACTCACTATTTTTACATCATTAAATGCAATTACACCTCTAATTACACTATCAATGGTGCTTTTAAGGGTTTCTACTAAATGTATTTTTAATTGCGATTTATGGTAAATAATACTAACCTCTCTTGCGGGTGTAGGGTCTTTAAAATCACGTAAATATTTTTTGTCACCATCATTCAAATCTAATGTTTGTAAATACGGAAGCAAGGTCATTCCTAATCCTTCTTTAGATAGTTTTATTAAGGTGTTAAAACTTCCACTATGTAGCTTAAAGTTATGGCTATTAGTTCCTATGGTACTACAAAGATTTATAATGTTTTCTTTAAAGCAGTGGCCATCTTCTAATAACAATATATCTTCAATATTTAAGTCTTCAATATCAATAGTTTTTTGTTCAAATAAACGGTGCTCTTCTGGAATAAACCCCACAAATGGCTCATAATAAATTACACGTTCTTTAATGGCTTCATTTTCTAGTGGTGTAGCTGCTATTGCAACGTCTAGATGTCCATCCGTTAATTTTTTTACGATTTCTTCCGTAGTTAATTCTTCAATTTTTAAATTAACCTTTGGATATTTTTTAATGAATGTTTTTAAGAATAAAGGTAGTAAAGTAGGCATTACAGTTGGTATAATTCCCAGTTTAAAATCTCCACCAATAAATCCTTTTTGTTGATCAACAATATCCGTTATTCGATTGCTTTCATCTACAATAATTTTGGCTTGTTCAATAATTTTCACTCCAACTTCAGTTAACTGAATTGGCTTTTTACTTCTGTTAAAAATGAGCGTATTTAATTCATCTTCTAACTTTTGAATTTGCATACTTAATGTTGGTTGTGTCACAAAGCAATGTTCAGATGCTACAGTAAAATTTTGGTGTTCAGCGACTGCTAAAACATATTTAAGTTGAGTAATGGTCATTGTATAAATTCTTTTGATAAAGATATTAAAACAATCGATAATATTTATATAAAATACAAGGAAATTTTGTCGATATTTGTAAGAGAAATAAAAACAACTATTATGAGTACAACAATTATTGGTTTAGACAAAAAGCAAACAGAAACATTAACAATAAATTTAAATGATTTATTGGCCAATTTTCAAGTTTATTATCAGAGTTTAAGAGGGTTACATTGGAATATAAAAGGGAAATCTTTTTTTGAATTACATGTTAAATTTGAAGAGTTTTATACAGATTCACAAGAGAAAATAGATATGATTGCAGAGAGAATACTAACTTTAGGTGGTCATCCTTTACATACTTTTGAAGATTACACAAAATTAGCAAAAGTACCTGTAGGAAAAGATATTTCAAAAGATACAGAAGGTGTTGCCTTAGTGGTAAATTCTTTAACTGAATTATTAAAAATTGAACGTGCTATTTTAGAATCGGCATCAGATGCAAATGATGAAGGAACAAACTCTATGATGAGCGACTTTATTGCTGAACAAGAAAAAACAATTTGGATGTTGAATGCTTGGATGCAATAATAGTTTTAGATATTGCGTAAATAAAAACAGCCCTAAAAATTGTATACAATTTTTAGGGCTGTTTATTTTAAATTAACTCTTTTTTTGGAGGATCAATTAATCATCATCTTCATCATCATCAGAATGTTCACCAGAATTATTGTTTTCTCCTTGAATTCCTACGGAGGAGTTTCTAATTTCTGAATGACGAATTTGTCCACCTAAATTTCCAACCTGTACAAAAAGTGCAGTTGTAATTAAAGAAGTTATTAATGTTACTAAAATTACTATTCTTGAAAATGCATATTTTTTTATAATCGCCAATAAACTTATAAGTGATAAAACGCCTAAAGCACCCATTAACCAAATTGCAATTTCAGCTAATTCTTCGTGCTCTTCAATAATATTCTCCGAAATTCCAGCAATATTCTCAACTGTTTCAGCTGCTTCTTCCCCTGTTAAAAAAACAGGTATTGTTAAGAGAGACATTGCTACAAACGTTACCAAAGCCACTTTTGTAATTGATTCACTTTTTGAATATATACCATAGGACAAAATAAACACGCCAATAATAGTTCCTATAATTGGAAAATGTGTTAACACTAAATGTAGATGAGTTGGATTCATAATTTTATATAATTAAGTTATTTTTTTAAATTTTAAAAAAATAATCCCAGATTTTACTGGGATTATCAACAAACAAATAAACTCCTAGTTAAGAGAAGTTACTTTTATAAATTTTTCTGTGCTTGTCAAGGAAATTCCACATCGCTTAGGTGTTGTAGTTTGATAGGTGTTACCACAAGTTGGACATATATAATAAACTGAAGGTAAAGACTTTTCATTATTGCTTTCTAATTTTACCAATGCGTCTTTATACATGTCGCGGTGTTTCAATTCTGTTCTATATGCGTAGTTTAAACTTATGCTTGCTAATTCATTTTTAGCAGTTTTTGCAGTAATCATAAATTCAGGATACATGGTGTTTGACTCATAACTTTCACCATTAATAGCATCTTCTAAATTTTCTTTTGTTGATTTAACGGAGAACTCTGGAGTGATTTCTGGAACAGTTTGACCTGCTTCTTCTAAAACTACCTTATGGTTATTTGCGTGAATATTTTCTGCCATTGATGCGGCATGATATAACATAGCAATGTTATGGAATCCTTCTTCTTCAGCTTTTTTGCTGTAGGCGGCATACTTTGTACTTGCAGTAGTTTCTCCTTTAAAAGCATCTTGTAAATTTTGAAGTGTTGCTGCAGCTGCATCTTCAACTGAAACTTCTTTTGTTTCTGAAATAGGGTTTTGCATTTCACCTTTTTCTGTTCCTTTTTCTTTGCAGGATTGAAAAATTACACCTGAAATTGTGATTGCAAAAATTAAAATTAATATAGATTTTTTCATTTTTAAAAATTAGATTTTAATTATTTATAGCACAAATGTACTATGAAGAATATTTAATTTTCCTTTAGTAATTCTTAAAATCTGCTTAATAAAATTATTGGGTAAATTGAAGCGTAAAAGTGCTTCCAACTGCTGAAATACTTTTTACTTCAATTTTAATGCGTTGTAAATCAGCTAGTTTTTTAACAATTGATAAACCAAGTCCATAACCTTTAATATCAGAGCTTCTTGATTCATCAGCTCTATAAAAACTATCAAAAATATGACGAAGATGATTTTTTTCAATGCCAATTCCATCATCTTTTATGGAAAGTTTTTTTAATAATGGATCCCAAGTAATAAAAACGGTTCCATTATTTTTTCCATATTTTATGGCGTTTGAAACTAAATTATCAAGCATTAATTCTAAGAAAGAAACATCACCAATGATAGTACTTTCTTTAGTTATTTGATACTTTATTTTTATATTTTTAAATTCAGCTAACTGATTCCATTTTGTATCAAAAGTTTCTATAATTTTCCAAAGGAATATAATTTCTGTTTTTTCAAATGAAATGCCTGATTCTATTCTTGAAATTTTAAGAAGTTGATCTAATAAAACATCTAATCGATCGACTTGTTTTATTACGTTTCCTATTTTTTCTTCATAAATTAAGGGTTCTCGTTGCTTTCTAATTAACACTTCAAGGGTTCCTCTAATTGCAGAAAGAGGTGTTCTAATTTCATGCGAAGCATCACTTGTAAATTGTTTTTGTTGAAGCATACTTTTTTCAATTCGGGCAAGTAACTCATTTATAGTGTTTGTAAGTTTGTACAATTCATCTTTTCTTTCTGGTAATTGTAATCTTGTTCCAATATTCGATTCACTAATTCCTGAAGTGGTTTTTATAAGTTCATAAACTGGAATTATTGCTTTGGATGCAGCCAAAGATGAAGCGATGTATTGAATAAAAAGCAACATTGGAAATGAAATTAACAGTGCTAAAGTTAAATTATTTAAAATTAAATATGATTCTTTTTGAGAAACGGCAATAGTTAAATGTCCAATTATTTTTCCGCTTTTATTTTTAATTGGAAATTGACCTAGCCGTATTTTTTGCCCATTAATTTCACTATTATAAAACGCTTCTTGTTCTATTTTTGGGTTGAATAAAAATTGATTGTTTAGTAAGTTTTCAGAATGAAAAATAATTTTTCCATTCTCATCAACAAGTTGTAAAAATGTTGGATTTACTTCCACTTTATTGTGTTCAGCTTCATCCCATTCAGGCATTTTATTAATAAGAATGGTGTTTTCATTAAAATTGAGATTAGAAAGAACTTCATTTTTTTCTAATATAATATCATTATCTAAATGTGAAAAAGCAGTTTTATTAACTACTATATATATAATTATAAACACTAAAGTTGTGGTAATTCCAGCAGAAAGTGTATTAAAATAGGCTATTCTATTTTTAAATTTCATAATTAGTATTATTCATCAGTTTCTATTTTATATCCAATTCCTCTAACTGTTGTAATAAAAGAAGGTTGTTTTGGTATATCAAATTTTTTTCGAAGCGCATTAATATAAACATCAATCACAGAGTTGTCATAGTCAAAATGAATATCCCATACCTTTTCAATTATACGCGTGCGTTTGCAAACTTTATTTTTATTTCTGATAAGGTATTCTAATAATGAAAATTCTTTTTGAGTGAGGTCAATAAGTAAACCATTGTTAGTTACCGTATGTTTTTCAATATTTAGTTCAATATTTCCGGCGTTAAATACAATTAATTCAGTTTCATTTTTTCGCATAAGTACTCTAATCCGAGCCAATAATTCTTCAAAAGAAAATGGTTTTCTGATATAATCATTTGCTCCAGTTTCAAGTCCAAATACAGCATCATCAACGGTATCTTTTGCTGTTAAAAATATAATTGGAATTATTTTGTTTTGCTTGCGAATATTATAGCAGATTTCTATTCCACTAAGCCCTGGTAACATCCAATCTAGTAAAATAACATCATAACTATCAATATAATCCAATGCCATTTGAAGTCCAATTTTACCATTGTTAGCAACATCTACCATAAAGCCTTCTTCTTGTAAACCTTCACTAATAAAATTGGCTATTGATTGTTCGTCTTCAACTATTAATATTCGCATTCTATAATTTTTTAAGTATCAAATATACATATTGTAATCTTTCTTTACTTTATAATGTACTGAAATCTGGTAATGCTAACTCAACTCCAACGCCATGACTGTACACTAATTGACCACCTAAATATCCTGTATATATAACAGCAGCAGTTGCAGCAATAAAAAGGATAAAACTTAAATAGTTGATCCAATTATTTTTGTAGTTAAAGTAGATAAGAAATGATCTAAGCAAAGCGGTTAATATTGTGAGTAAAAGCGTAATTAGAGCTGCGTTTTCATGTAATTCTACAGGGTTTTTTAAAGGGTCTTCTTCAATTCCATCACCTGCGTAACTGCCACTAATATATGCTGCTATTACTCCAAATGTACCAAGAAGTAATAAATATAATGTCACATTTTTAAAAAAACTCTTTTTTACTAAATAGATGAATTATTTCTGAAAAAAATCCAACAATTATTAAAGCAATAGGAAAATGTATTAATATAGCGTGAAGGTGTGTAGCAGAAATCATAAAAAAAGATTAAATATTAGGCTACAAATATCTTATATGAATAATTTAATTACGCTAAAGGGTTTCTTAAAATTAGCTTAAATTACTAATATGTAGGTTGCTTTCTATGCTAAATGAATACCAAACAAATACCCGACAAGAGCTGTTAATCCCATAGCAATAGTTCCCCAGAATGAAACTCTAATTATGGCACTGTAAATATTTGATCCTCCAGTTTTAGCGGAAAGAATGCCTAAAAATATTAAAAATAATATAGCAAAACCATAAAGTGAGATTTCTAAACTTTTTAAGGAAAAAATAAGCGCAATAAGAAGAGGAAGAATTCCGCCAAAAGTAAAAGCAACACCAGATGAAAAAGCGGCCTGTAAAGGCTTGGCTTGACTCATATCGTTAATGCCCAATTCATCTCTCATATGGGCATCTAAAGCGTTGTGTTCCATTAATTCTTTGGCAACTAAATCTGCAGTTTCTTTTTTTAGCCCTCTTGATTGATAAATTTCAGATAAATGGACTAATTCATACTCAGGGAAATTCTCATGCTGTTTTTTTTCTCTTTCAATATCAGCTTTTTCGACATCCGTTTGAGAGCTGACAGAAACATATTCACCAGCCGCCATAGATAGCGCACCTGCAACTAATCCAGCAACGGTTGATAAAACAATTGCATCTCTGTCTCCTCCAGCAGATGCAACTCCAATAGCTATACTTGTTATTGAAATAATTCCATCATTTGCACCAAGTACTGCAGCGCGAAGCCAATTACTACGGTGTATGTAATGGTTTTCAATGTATTTTTCTAAATTTTCTGTACTCTCCATTAATTTTATACTTAAAGTATATTACTTTTTAATTGAGTGCAAATATCAAGTATAAATCATTTAAAATTCAGGATAGAATTCTTAAGATTAGCTTAAGTTTTTTTAACTCCAGAATTTACGTTGTGAGTTCAATTCTTCTTCTTGTTTTACGTATTCTTCAATAGAAATAACTTTCATAAATGAAGGATCTTGTTCAATTTCGAATTGAATTCTTTTGGTAATTTCATCAATAGTTTCGTTATCATAATCTATTTCCATAGGTTTTTTAATAACCATTGATTGTAATACATTTCGTTTTTTAATAAGTAGCCCTTTTTTATCGTAGGCTCTTCTAAAACCGTCAATTACAATAGGCACAACAACTGGTTTGTACGTTTTTATAATATGTGCAGTTCCGCGTCTAATAGGTTTAAATGGTGTTGTAGTTCCTTGTGGAAACGTAATCACCCAACCATCAAAAAGCGCTTTTTTAATATTGCTAATATCACTCATTTTAACTTGTCGGTTTACATCTTTTCCTTCACTACGCCAAGTTCTTTCAATAGAAATGGAACCAATGTAGGCAAATATTTTAGGAAGTAAGCCTGCTTTCATAGTTTCCGAGGCGGCGACATAATATACGTTTAGTTTTGGATCCCATATATAACCAATATTTTTTAAGCTATTTTCCCTTCCTTTTAACGAAGCATTAAACACATGTAGCATAGCAGCTACATCTGCAAAGTAAGTTTGATGGTTAGAAATAAATAATACATTTTTATCGGGTAAGTTTCTAATGATTTCAGAACCTTCAATTTCTAATGTGTTAAATCGGCGATATCTTCCATGAGAAACAACACCGAAAATTCTAATTAACCATTTCTTAATAAATAAGATATGCCCGAACGGATTCCTTTTAAAAATTGACATTTAGTTTATTTTAGTTTCGCAAATTTACTGAAAAAATAAGTTATAATTTTTCAATTAGCTCTCGTATTTCGCTAAGCATCATTGCTGTTGCTCCCCAAACAGTGTAATTGTTTAATTTATAGCATGGTACAATCATTTCTTCAGCATTTGAAGTGATAATGTTTTCTGAAGAAATGACATCATTACATAAGAATTCAGATACTAATACGTTAATAATATCTGCAACTTCATGGTTTTTAGTGAAAGTTGGAACAGTATTTAAAATTCCTAAAAACGGAGTTACTAAAAAATTACTTGGTGGAATGTACACATTTGTCATTTGTTTAAAAACGTGTATTTCGGATTGATGAATTCCAACCTCTTCATAGGTTTCTCTTAAAGCTGTGTATTGTAAATTTTTATCATTTTCCTCAAATTTACCACCAGGAAAACTTATTTGTGAGGAATGTGTGCCTTTGTATTGTGCTCTTTTCGTTAATAAAAAATATGTTTTACCATACTCATTTGGATAAAATAGAGCTAAAACTGCTGCTGTTTTAGGGTTTTTAGCTAGAACAAATTCATCGGTATATTTTGAGCGAATTTTTGGAGCTAATTTAAATTGAGTATCAATTCCGCCAATTTCAAAGTTTGATAATTGATTTATGTTATTTTTAAAATCTGTAAAATCCATTACTTTTTCGAATAAAATGAAGGTAATGATAAATGAAAAATAACAGCAATCAAACGAATAGATATTACGACACCTGAGGTTGCCATATAAATGATGGTTTCACTCATATTAAAATGATGTAATATTAAATAGGTTATAGAGCCAAAAACACAAGCAGTTGCATAAATTTCCTCTCTAAAAATAACAGGTACCTCGTTGCATAAAATATCACGTACAACTCCACCAAATGCAGCTGACATGGTTGCTATGGAAATAACAATAACCGGATGAAAATCTGCTTTTAAACCTATTTCAGTACCCATTATGGTGTATAAACCCAGACCTATAGTATCAAATAATAACAAAGATTTATTTAAATACTTTAAGTATTTTCTAAATATTACAGCTACAAAATAGGAGGCCATTATCAAAAACATAAATTCTGTGTTTTTCATCCAGAACACAGGTTGTGCACCAATCAACACATCACGTAATGTTCCTCCGCCAACAGATGTTGCAAAGGCAATAATGAATACGCCAAAAGGATCAAATCGTTTACGCATAGCAACCAATGATCCCGAAATGGCGAATGCAATGATTCCTAAAACATTCAATATACTAAATAACGTCATTACATTTGTTGGGTATAATAATTATAATCA